>CAYJLP010000050.1:10234-15187 GCA_964371115.1 uncultured Akkermansia sp.
TTTCGAAAATGAGCGCCACAGCACGTCTTTTGCAAGATCCCCTTCATGCTATCACGTACCTATGAACTATCATACCTCCCTCACAGCCATCGTCCTTGCCGCGATCGTCGCGTCAGCCCATGCCAACAACAACACCGAAACACAAGAAATCGTCACCATGAAGAAAGCCAAAAAAGAACAGCTCCCCACGCTCCTCGACATCAGCCCTACGAACGGTCTCAGCCTCGATGAAGCCCACGCGGTCAAGATGTTCCTCGGAAAGAACCACGAGCAGGCACTGGAGCTGCTGCGTGACAATTTTTTATTCTACCAAGAAGACTTGGCTTTCATGGGGCCGCGTGCCTTTCGCTACTACCTGACGAGCCTCGTCACCTACATCACCGAGGAGCTACAGAGCGATCCCTCCAACTTCTATGACACCTGCTATTCGCTCATGACGCTCTTCTCTATTCGCCTGCTGAGTCATGAGGATAGAAAGATGATGATCAATGACACACGCGCACAGACCGCGCTCCAGATGGCCATCACGCGCCTCACCGAGATCGAGGCGAACTACGAGCAGTATATCCTCGAAGACCGCTACCTCAAATCCCCCAAAGATATTCTCAAACTGCGCGACAAACTCCGCGCTCAGCTCGACCAGATCAGCTCCCCCACCTGAGCGCATCACCATCACAGTCAGGAAAATAACATTTAGATTCTGACTGTTATTCTCCTCTTGCAATCAGCGCGAGATCATGCTATCACATAAGGTATGAACCATCATACACCACTCACCGCCATCGTCCTCGTCTCTCTCATTGCGCCCGCTCAGGCGAGAATCAGCGACGAGGCGCAGGATTTCATCAATCTCATGCGCGAATCCGTACAGGTGCGCACCAAGTACGTCGACGTGATCACCGATGTCGTCAAGCGAAGAACCACCCCCAGCGATGCCGCCCACACGGTCAACAGAATGGCCCGACGCATGGAACGCATCAACGAAAAAACCGACTACATACTCGACAGTCTGAGAGAGGACGAGAAATGGGAGTTCAAAGAAGTCTTCGAAAGCTCCAAGCTCGGTCCCAAGCTCCGACTCGTCGACCAATTGATGAACATCGTCAAGATAAGGCTCGCCCAGAGCAACTACATGAACAGTAGCAGCCTCCGAGACGCCTGCCGACGCTACGACCGAGCCTGCCGCCACTCCTACCTCGGCCTCTGAACTCCAAAAAACGCAAGCCACATCGCGAAAATAACAAATCAAGGGCGCAAATGGGAAAGCGTCGGAGCTAGGCAGAGGCTCCCCATTTTGCTATGATCGCGACATGGCAAAACTTTTCCAAACCAAAGAACTCTATCACGGTCTGGGCTCACTTGAAGAGCTCAAGAACATCAAAGGCAGCAAGGCCATCATCGTCATCGGCGGCAAGTCGGTAAAGGAGAATGGCGTGCTCGCCCGCGTCGAAGCCATCCTCGATAGCGTCGGCATCGCCCACAGCACCTTCGAAGGCGTAGAAGCCGACCCCTCCATCGACACCGTCAAGCGCGGTGCTGACGCCTTCCTCGCCTACCAGCCCGACTGGATCATCGGTCTGGGTGGCTGCTCCGCCATCGACGCCGCGAAGGCCATGTGGGCCATCTACGAGCACCCCGAGCTCACCTTTGAGCAGATGCAGCAGATCTGCGGCATCCCCGCCCTGCGCAACAAGGCACGCTTCATCGCCATCCCCGCCACCAGCGGCACAGGTACAGAAATCACCGCTCTCGCCGTCATCACCGACAAGGTCAAGGGTGTGAAGTACCCCGTCGTCTCCCACGAGCTGCTTCCCGATCTCGCCATCGTCGACGGTGAGCTCTGCAAGAGCATGCCTCAGAACGTCACGGCCAACACCGGTCTCGACGCACTCACCCACTGCATCGAAGCCTACGTCTCCAACATTGACGACAACTACGCTGACGTCCTCTCCAAGGGCGGCATGGAAATGATCTTTGAGAACCTCCGCACCGCCTACACCCAGCCTGACAACGGAGCGGCGCGTCAGAACATGCACGACGCCTCCTGCATGGGCGGCTACGCCTTCACCAACGTCTGGCTCGGCATCGCCCACTCCCTCGCCCACCAGATCGGCGGCCTCTACGGCATCCCCCACGGCTGCGCGAACGCCATCGTACTGGCGAACGTCGTCCGCTTCAACGCCAAGGCGACAGACAAGTACAACAAGCTCGCACAGGCCATCGGCGCCAGCACAGCCGAAGACCTCGCCTGCGCCATCGAGCAGCTCCGCGCTGACGTCGGCGTCATCAGCTCCATCAAGGAGTACGGCATCTGCGAAGAAGATTGGAAGAAGAACGTCAAGCAAATGGCCGAGCATGCCATGGCTGACCCCTGCACCAGCTTCAACCCCCGCGTCCCCACAGCCGACGAGCTCGAGCGCGTCTTCATGTGCTGCTACTACGGCGAGAAAGTCGACTTCTAATATCAAGCTGATTCCAGCTAAAGCAAGCCACCCTAAGCGAATGCTTAGGGTGGCTTTTGATTTCCCTCCAAACCGAGTCGATACTCTGTCTTGCACGCTGAGTAGCATCTTCTTCATTGACGAGTACAACACATTTCTATACAATGTAGCTTAGAAACAGAGTACACACTCTGTAATATCACCACCTCAGCCTCCCTTCCCATGCGACCCGCGATCACCCATACCCTGATACTCGCGATGCTAGGCAGCAGCCTCGTCACCGCACAAGAAAGCCCCCTCTCCCAGCCCAAGAGCCAAGCCCTGCGGCTGCTCCTCGACAACGACTCCTCCTTTGGCAATGACAACAACTACACGAATGGCTCACGCATCGACTACATGCGCGAGTGGGAGGAGGACCAGTACTGGACGCTGAGCTTTAGCCAGGAGATGTACACCCCCTACACCAATGGTCCCGTACCACCTCCGGGCGAGCACCCCTACGCGGGGCTACTCGCGCTGGGCGTCGGATTCGTCACAGCGGGAGAGATCCTCGGCATCAGCACCGAGCTCCAGATCGGAGTCACGGGACAGCCCTCGCTCGCTGAGGACACGCAGCGCATCGTCCACGACCTAGGCGGCTTCATGCAGTGGGAGGGCTGGGATAGCCAGGTGCCCTCCGAGCTCACCCTCCAGCTCAGCAGCCGACAGGAGCTCAACATCGCCCCATGGGGCTGGCAGAGCGCCTCAGGCTGGGGATCTGACAGCATGCTCTACTTCAAAGAAGAGCTTGGCAATGTACGCATCAGTATGACCGCGGGCTACATCTATCGCCTCGGCTACAACCTCCCCCCCACGCAGCGACAGGCAGGCTGCCACCGCGCCCAGTATGCCATGAGCAGCCTGCTGAGCCCCGACTACAATCCGCAGACATGGTCGCTCTACTTGCTCGCAGGGATACAGGGCTCGTACGTCGCCCATGATTTCTCCCTCGATGGAGGCTTCTTTCACGATTTTGACAGCACGGCAAAGCGCGTCCCGTGGCAGCTCGAGCTCCAGATCGGTGTTGGCGGACACTATGCGGGCGTGGATTTCTTCGTCGGCGCGGTCTTGCAGAGCGAGCGCTTTGACGACCAATATGGCATGGAAGAGCACGTCGCCTTCTCCATCGGCTGGCGCTGGTAATTTGATACAAACAAGATATGAAACAAGAAAAACGAGAACGCATCATCAAGCACGCCATGTACCTCTTCAACGAAGCGGGCTTCCACGCCACCTCCACGGCCAAGATAGCGAAGTTCGCCGGCGTCTCCAATGGAGCAATCTTCCACCACTTTCCCACGAAAAACGAGCTCATCAATGAGATCTACCTCGACATCAGGCGCGCGTTCCTCGACTACATCCTCGAGGTCTATCAGCCCAAAGGCACGACACGCGAGAAGCTCTTTGAGCTCGGTGCCATCTACGTGCGCTGGGCGATGATGAATCGCGATGCGGACATGTTCTGTGAGAAATTTTATCACTCCGAGTTCATCGACGCCGAGACCCACGCGCGCAGTGACGAGATGTTCCGCTTCATCCGCGAGCTCATCGAGAAGGGGATGCACGAGGGTTTATTTATTATCGACGATATTGAGCTCATCATCAATACCTTTTACTACTCGATGCGAGGCACCATCGCCCACATCGTGAGTAATGCCCCCAGCGATATCCAGCACAGCATCGAGCAGGGATTTGCGCTGCTCATGGGCGGTATCCAGCAGACCAAATAGTACAGCGTCAAATGAAAAATCCCATCGTATCGTGAAGGCTGTGTCAGCTTCCCTCTGAGATTATGAGATTTGTTGTGAGAGAAAGGGAAAAGTCTGGTTCAACCAAATCAAGGACGCGCTACCATCCTTAGAATTTCGCTTCGCAGGATAGTGTATGTCCAAAAGAAACGATGTGAATATGTGGCTGGTCTCAGATGGGGCAAAAGAAATGAGAACAAAGAGGGCTCTCACTTACTGCGTATGGCTCCTTGTCAGGTGTGCCTTAAGCATAGGTTGAGAGTATGTGCTTTCTTAGCTGCATGCAATGGATTTTGCATACAACTAAGAAAATTTCTCTATAGGAGATAACAGCTTGAGAGGCAGTAATTTTTTGTATTTATCTAGGTACAAATACATGACTATCAGGACAATGTGAGGCATGTCTTGGATAAGGGTAACCGCAATAGGGACAAATACTATTGTAAAACTTTGGAGTTTCCAATAGAGTGTAATTAAATGTTTTCATATATTATAAATTCTATTTTGTTGTTTACTCAAAAATCGCAGTCAATCTGCAATTTCCATTCTTGGAGCAAAGGATCTGTCTCTGAAGGGACATTGCTGGACAAAGCTACGAGTTGTGATTTCATAATATTAACATTTCATTTTTGCTATTCAAGACATTTTTACACACTGCAGAATTTTATCCGGCACTCCGTCAGAATCGTATCATGATTGTCTCACTCGGTAAGAAAGTTAGTATT
>CAYJLP010000051.1:0-14895 GCA_964371115.1 uncultured Akkermansia sp.
CGCCGGCGGGTCTGGGCAGAGCCCAGCAGGGTCAAGGGACAGAGTCCCTTGCGGGGTGAAGGGGTGGAACCCCTTCGGGCGCACCGCAGGTGTGCGCCCACGGTAGCGAGGAGGCGTAGCCTCCGACGGGCGTCAGTGAAGCTCTGAAACACGTGCCCGCGTGGCAAACGCAGCATGGCAGCCACAGCCTCCACTGACGCCCCCGTCCACCTGCGCGTGAAACGCGCCTGTTGTCTGCTGCGGCAAACGCGAAGCGTCACCACTGTTGTAACCATGGTAGTGACGCTTCGCGTTTGCTGCGGAAGAAATTTGTCGCCCTTCGGGCGCGGATTGACGGGGGCGTCAGTTGGCGGCGTTGCCCCCATGCTGGGTTTGCCGCGCGGGCGCGTGCTCAACAATTTGGAACTGACGCCCTGCTGGATCTGCGATCCAGCTCCGCTTGTGGGGTTTCACCCCACACCCCAGAAGGGGCTAGCCCCTTCACCCCACTGGGCTCTGCCCAGACCCGCCGGCGAACGATCGCCGGAGATCGCTTAAGGTCTATCCTCAGAGTTCTCGCTTCGCGAGAACCGCCCAAGAGGCTTTTTGCACTGCAAAAAGAGACGATGAGAATCTGAGACACCTCTCAGATGGTCCGAATGAAATGAGGACGAAGAGGACTTGGGCTCTCTTCGTCTCATTTTGGCATGCAAAATGGCTTAAGAATCCAAGATGCTTCGCATCTATTTTATGTGGAGTCGCTAGGGGTATTTAACCCCTCAACCAAACAGCGGCGTCGAGTAATAACGGTCAGCCGAGTCAGGCAAGATTACAAGTATCTTCTTCCCCGCGTTCTCCGCACGCTGCGCCACGAGGCTCGCCGCATGCAGTGCCGCACCAGAAGAAATCCCCGTCAGCACACCATCCGTCCTCCCCAGCTCGCGCGCCGCCGCAAAGGCGTCTTCGTTCCCCACGGTGACGATCTCATCATAGATCTCCGTGTTCAAGGTCGCAGGCACAAAGCCCGCTCCGATGCCTTGGATGCGATGCGCTCCCGCTCGCCCCTCCGAGAGCATAGGCGAGTCCATAGGTTCAACGGTAATGATACGGATATCCGACTTGAGTTTCTTGAGCCCTTGCCCAACTCCCGTGATCGTACCACCTGTGCCAACACCGATAACAACGATGTCAACGTCACCACCCATGTCATCCCAGATTTCCTGCGCCGTCGTGCGCTCATGCATCGCCCCGTTCACAGGGTTTTCAAATTGCCCTGGGATAAAGGCATGCGGCATCTCCTCCGCTAGCTCACGAGCCTTCGCAATCGCGCCGCTCATGCCCTTGCTGCCTTCGGTGAGGACGAGCTCCGCGCCGTAGGCTTTCAGAATATTACGACGCTCCTCACTCATGGTCTCAGGCATGGTGAGCAGGCAGCGATACCCACGCGAGGCCGCGATGGCCGCGAGGCCGATGCCCGTGTTGCCACTGGTGGGTTCGATAATGATTGCCTCCGGACCGAGCAGTCCGCGCGCCTCCGCGTCTTCAATAAGAGCGAGCGCGAGGCGGTCTTTGACACTGCCTGTCGGGTTGAGGTATTCGAGCTTGGCAAAGAGCGAGGCGGTGAGCTGGTGCTTGCGCCCGTAGTTGCCGAGCTCGAGGATGGGCGTGCTGCCCACGAGGTCGGTGATGGAGCTGTAGGTGTTGTTCATTTCTTTTAAGCAATTTGTTCGAGAGCCTGCGCGAGGTCGTCGATGATGTCGTCAATGTGCTCCGTGCCGATGGAGAGGCGCACGGTCTGAGGCGTGATGCCTGAGGCGAGCAGTTCCTCACTACTGAGCTGTGAGTGGGTCGTGGAGGCAGGATGGATGACGAGGCTCTTCACATCCGCGACGTTGGCAAGGAGCGAAAAGAGTTCGAGACTCTCCGTAAACTTCTTCGCGCTATCCACGTCACCCTTGATCTCGACGGTGAAGATAGAGCCTGCGCCCTGTGGGTAGTAGCGTGTGAAGATCTCATGCGTCGGCTGATCCGCGCAGCTGGGGTGGTTCACACGCGTGATCTGGGGATGCTCGCTGAGGTAGGCGATGACTTTCTTCGCATTCTCCACGTGGCGCTCGACGCGCAGCGAGAGGGTTTCTAGTCCCTGAAGCAGCAAGAAGGAATTGAAGGGGCTGATCGCCGCACCCGTGTCACGCAGCAGTGTGATGCGTATCTTGATGATGTAGGCGAGGTTGCCTGCGACGTCGGAGAGGATGGCACCGTGGTAGCTGGGGTTGGGGCTGGTGATGCCGGGGAACTTGTCATTCTGCGTCCAGTCAAACTTGCCCGAGTCGATGATGACGCCACCGAGCACAGTGCCGTGCCCGCCGATGAACTTCGTCGCGCTGTGGACGACGACGTCGGCTCCATGCTCGATGGGGCGGATGTTGTAGGGCGTGGCGAATGTATTGTCGACGATGAGGGGGATGCCGTGGCGGTGGGCGATCACGGCGACAGCGGCGATGTCGGTGGCGTCGCTGTTCGGGTTGCCGAGGCTTTCGATAAAGATGGCTTTGGTCTTGTCGGTGATGGCGGCTTCGAGCTCGTCGAGCTTCAGGCTGTTGACAAAGCTGCACGAGATGCCGATCTCTTCAAAGGTGTGGGCAAAGAGGTTGTAGGTGCCGCCGTAGATGCGCTTGTCGGCGATGATGTGGTCGCCCGCTGTCGCGATGTTGCGCACGGCGTACTCGATGGCAGCAGAGCCCGTGGCGACCGCGAGGGCGGCGACTCCTCCCTCGAGCGCGGCGATGCGCTTCTCAAAGACATCGGAGGTGGGGTTCATCAGACGCGTGTAGATGTTGCCAGGCTCGGTCAGGGCAAAGCGTCCGGCGGCTTGGGCTGAGTTTTCAAAGACGTAGGAGGTGGTGGCGTAGATGGGGACGGCACGGGCGTCAGTCGCGGGGTCGGCTTGCTCTTGTCCAACGTGGAGTTGGAGTGTTTCGAATCGATATTTTTTATTCATGTTTGATGTTTCTATCTAGGAGGGGCTGGGTAGGTGTGATTTTTTTTTCACTTTCGTGAAATCCGACTAGAGGCGGATGATTTTAGCGTTTATTGTCAAAATGTCAATCACCGCGAATCCCTTTCTGCTGCAACACAATGTTTTTTCAATAAGTAAGTATTTTGTCATGCACTTGCAATTCTCTTGACCGACGCGAAAAAGTCTCTAAGATACATGGCGGCGAGAGGCTCAAGTCAAGGATGTCTCTTCTTCGATTTTAAAAGAAAAGAATACAGAAAATTTCCCATATGCAAACATATCTTACAATGAATAACGCGCAGCGCATCCCCTGCCTCGGCTTTGGCACATGGCAGGCTCCCGATGGCGAGATCGCCGCACAGAGCGTGCTGGCGGCTCTCGATGCTGGCTACCGCCACATCGACACAGCAGCCATCTACGGCAATGAGTGCGGTGTCGGCGCGGCTCTCGCACAGACCAGCGTGCCTCGCGAGGAGATCTTTGTCACCACCAAGGTATGGAACACGATGCGCGGCAAGGAGAAAACGCTCCAAGCCTTCGAAGAAAGCATGGAGAAGCTCCAGCTCGACTACATCGACCTCTACCTCGTCCACTGGCCCGCCAGCGAGAAGCACTACCCCGGTGAATGGCAAGCTCTCAACGCCTCCACATGGGAAGCCATGGAAGAGATCCTCGCCTCGGGACGCGCCCGCGCCATCGGCGTGAGCAACTTCATGCCCGAGCACCTCGATGCCCTCATGGAGACGGCGAAGGTCACTCCCTGCATCAATCAAATCGAGTACCACCCTGGCTACATGCAGGAGGAGACCGTCGCCGCCTGCGAGCGCTACGGCATTGCTGTAGAAGCTTGGTCGCCCCTCGGCTGCGGTGGACTCATCAACAACCCGCTGCTCCTCTCTCTCGGGGAGAAATACGGCAAGTCCGCCGCCCAGATCTGCATACGCTGGTGTCTGCAAAACAACACGCTACCCCTTCCCAAGTCCGTGACCCCCTCTCGCGTCGTGGAGAACTTCGACGTCTGGGACTTCACCATCAGCGACGAGGATATGGCGACTCTCAATGCCATGCCCCAGACCTCCTTCTCAGGCTCTGATCCTTGCGAAGTCAACTTCATGTAATCACCCACTGGCCTCTCACTGTCATGTCGACTCGTCTCCCCATCCCTCAGTACGCCATGGCGCTCGCCCACGTGGCGGCTCTACGCTCAGAAGACCCGTACCGCAAGGTGGGGGCGGCAGCACTCGACAAGGACAACCGCGTGATAGGGACAGCCTACAATGGGCTCTTCCCCGGCTTCATCGCCCCCGAGGGCTTTTGGTCGTCACGCGATGAGAGGCAGAAGTACATGCTGCACGCCGAGATCAATCTCTGCAGCCTCTTCAAGCGCGGTGAGGCGCATCTCGTCGCCTGCACCACCATGCCCTGCACCTCCTGCATGCAAGCTCTCTGTGCGCATGGGGTGAAGGTCATCTACTATGGAGAATCCTACAAGCAGTCGCAAGCCCCCGACATCGCCCGCATGTATGGTGTCGAGCTCGTCGAGGTGCAGGATTATCCACTCGCGGGGAATTTTCCCCTTGTCTTTTAAAATCATCAATCAATGGTAAAAGCGAGGCAGGCGCGGGCCTAACCCCGTGAATACCTCCCAAGCAATCTCCCCCGCGAGCTCCGCGACACGTGTCACGGGCTGCTCAGGGCAGATGAGATCGACGATAGCCCCCGATGTGACATCAAGGACATCAGTCACATCAATCATGATCTGATCCATCGTGACCCGCCCGAGCATCGGGCAGAGCTGCCCCTGCACCACCGCGCAGACACCGCTACCCGTCAGGTGGCGACTCCAGCCATCCGCATAGCCTATGCCCACGGTCGCGACACGCGTCGGGCTGGTGAGCTGCACGGTGCGACCATAGGAGATACCATGCCCAGCAGGCAGCGCGCGCACGAGACATACGCGCGCGCGCAGCCTGAGAGTAGGGCGCAGCACCCCATCATAGATGGAGGCCATGGGAGCCACTCCGTAGAGAAGTAGCCCCGGGCGCGCGAGATTCGTCTCGGGCATCTCGTAGGCGAGCTGTCCCGCACTCGCGGCGAGATGGCAGTAGCGCAGAGGTAGCTCGCGGCGCAGCTCACGCACCCAGCCAGCAAAGAGCTCAATCTGCTGCTGGGTGAACGGGACATCCTCATCCGCCGAGGGGCAGTGCGACATCACCCCATCAATGTGTACATGCTCCAGAGAGCGTAGGTAGTCGACAAAGCTGTCTAGCCCTCCCCCATCAGGATACAAAAATCCCTCACGCCCCATGCCGCTATCGAGGACGAGATGCGCTTGCGCCTTGCAGCCAAAGAGCTTGCCCAGTGCATTGAGATGATCTGCTTCCTCAATGGACGAGATCGTCGAGTGCCAGCCACGCTGCACGACCTCTTGACGCTCAGCGGCAAAGGTGGGGCCTAGGATGAAGGGTGATGTGCGTACCCCCGCATGGTGTAGACGACGCGCCTCGCCTACATTGGCGACGCCAAAAAAGCTAATGCCATCATTATCAAGGCGTCGTGCTACAGGCTCTAGCCCGTGCCCATAGGCTCCAGCCTTGATAACGGGCATGAGCCCCGTATTCGGTAAGGCTTGACGAGCAATGTCGAGGTTGTGAGAAATTGATTCTAAATCGACTTCGATCCATGAGCGTAGAGTGTCGCGATGAGGCATATCACAATAATTAGCACAATATGTTATGGAAAATCAAGCTCTAACAAATTTAGTTTATTTTTCATGTTAATTACCAACAGTAAAATAAAAATACCACAACTTATATCTTGACAAGATCGAATATTTTAATACAATATCGGCATATGTCCTTGACAACATCACCCAACTCCCATTTGTTAAACAAACTACTCTTTATCGTGGATGCGTTACGACGCAAAAGCGTCAAAGATAATGAGAAGTCAAATAAACAGAAAGCGACCAAACTCACGGTACGCCAAAGCAGCGCTATTCGACTGCTCAAACTCCTCACTGATCGCACCCCCGAAGGCGTCTCTCTCAAGACACTCTCCGCTGGTCTTCAGATGACAGTTCCCGCCACCTCAATTCTCGTCGACACAATGGTTGTGCGAGGCTATTTTGAGCGTCGTCCCAATCCCGAAGACCGCCGCGCGGTTCACATCCGCCTGACAGAAAAAGGCAAAGGTGTTTTCTCTGAGCTCTCCACCAAGATTGCAAAGGATTTCAAAAACATCCTGATGGAATTGGAAGACGAGGAAAAGAAAAATTTTGCCCAGATCGTAGAAAAGCTCTACACGGGTATCAATAATAACAATAACTCGGCTGATACAAAAGCTATCTAAGTAATATCAAAAGAGAAGTCTCCTCTTTGTCAAGAGGGGAGATGATGATCTTTCCAATCTCCATCTTTCTATCTGCTAGAGGGATGGAGATTCTGTGCGGTAGGGGATTGTATAAATGGTACAATCTACCATGGGTAGATTGCTCTAGCGCAAAGCAATAAAATGCTGTCTATTCCTTTCAACGTCGCTGGATGAAAGTAGGGGTAGCATTAGCCTTATGTGATTATTACTCTTGTAGTAGTAAAGGATGGCACTTCGCGTCGCTACGCTCTGCTCGCTGTTTATATGGATTGCTCCTTGAGAATCACGATTTTTTAGGTAGAAAGTATGTATTTGCGTTGCTATGAATTGACTATGATGTGTTTCTGGCGCAGTTCTAAAAAATCAGCTGGAAAGCGCTGAAATGCAGCCTCGCGGCGCGAGTTTCACTATTCGCTTATTTAGAATTATGTGTATTTAGAAGTCCTCTATAGACTTTTTCAATCAAGTCGACGGTAGGATTGCAGAGGATATTGCTTCGCTGAGTTGCGTTCTGCTTGCTATTTATGTGGATAGTTTTCGGTAGTCGCTGTTTTTCTAGTTGGAATTACGTGCTTTTTTGTGTGGGAGGGATGTAACAATGACGTACCGAAGCGGACGTAGTTCTAATAGATTTTTGATTTGCAGCGGGCTGCCTAGAGTTTATTTTTTAATACCAGCAATGTAGGGGAGGAGGAATGGTGCTAGCCTCTTTAGTATAAAAATGATGCTCAAAGAGGTGATGAGTGAAATCGTAGACCAAAGCAAAGCGACGCCCCATGGAGATAAAACCTTTTGTGGATTATACCCTAAATATTGCTCTACAAAGAGAAAGATGGGAACGTGACAAGTGAACATTAAGAAACAACATGCGGATAATTCAGCAATCAATAAACCTATTTTAGGTGCTGTGAGTAGAATCATCATTCCTAAAGCGCATAGGAAGAGGATGCCTGCTAGAGCTAGCACGGGCTGGGCATAGTAATGCGAGCTGAATGAAGGTTGGTATACTTGTATGATAAGGCAAAATGCTACATAACTGATTATGATTGTTGCCCATTTACTACGGAAAAACGAATCAAGTTTTGCGAGTGAGATAGATTGTGCTGCGATGCCTAAAATGAAATAAGAGAACGTAGTAAATGAAAACCAGCGCGTTAGTTCTTCATTTTCTATGAATGATAGGCTTTTGAAATCACTCAGCATTAGTAGGACTATTGCTATTGGCCAGCAATATGATTTAAATTTTAAAAGCACCGGAAGAAATAGAGTGAAAAACAACAGGTGCCGAAGAAACCAAAGAGGATAGTTAAGGAGGTTTGTTTTGATATGAGTGATTACATGCAGTGGGAGGTAAATATTGTATGAAATTTGCTTTGTAAATATAATACAAATGCATTCCCAAATGAGGAGCATTGAGATGAGAAGAGAAAGTCGCTTTGCGAAAGAAATTAAATCTGTTTTCTTAGAGAAATAGCCAGCAAAGAAAAAGAAAAATGGAATAGGAGGTAAGAGGAACATCACGCCAGAGATATTTTTGGTGAAAGGATAATACCCAATTGCGTGAAAGATGATGATGAGAATGGTCGCTATAAGGCGAGCGATATTGATAAATGTAGCATGAGCTTTGACAGGATTATAGTGAGCTACAGGAGGATCAGTCATAGATTATTCACATTGTAACCTGAAAACTCTGCAATATCAAGCAATAATCAAGACGGAAAATTATGGCGAAGCTCAGATATTGGATAACTAGAGGAGAAGATGATCTTCTCTTGCTTCTTCATTCGATAAGTGCTTGCAAAGTAGAGCCGATTGAAGTATCATGCTTCCTATATGGCAGACCGTACACATACAGATCCTGCTCGCATGGAAAAAATTGTGAGCCTGTGCAAAAGAAGAGGTTTTATTTTTCAATCAGCTGAAATCTATGGCGGCCTCAACGGCTGCTGGGACTACGGTCCCATGGGAGCTGAGCTCAAGCGCAACCTGAAAGAATACTGGTGGCGTCGCCACGTGCAGGAGCGCCCCGACATCGTCGGCATGGATGGCTCCATCCTCACGCATAATGCCGTGCTCGTCGCCTCGGGTCATGTCGGCGGCTTCTCCGACCCCCTTTGCGACTGTCTCCTGAGTAAGGAGCGTCTCCGTGCCGACCAGATTCCCGCCCAGAGTGGCACCGCCCTCTGGTGGAAGGGAGCGCGCAAGACTGACGGCAGCTGGAGTACTGAGAAAGAATTCTCCCTCCTCGTCGCCGAGGGTAGCGATGAAAAAGCCCTCAAGCAAGCCCGCAAATCCGCCCTCCAGTACTACGTGCTGCTCGCAGGCAAGGGCGCGCAGGTAGGCGACATCGAGCTCGTCGATGAATCGCGCGAAGAGGTTACGGAGAGCACACGCTACAACCCCGCGAACGGCTCGCTCGTGACCGAGGCACGTGAGTTCAACCTCATGTTCAAGACCAAGATCGGTGCCACATCCGATGACAACGATCCCAACGCTGTCGGCTGGTTGCGTCCCGAAACCGCGCAGAATATCTTCTGCCAATACAAGAATATCCTCGACTCCTCCCGCATGAAGCTGCCCTTTGGTATCGCGCAAGTGGGCAAATCCTTCCGCAACGAGATCAATCCTCGCAACTTCACCTTCCGCTCCCGCGAGTTCGAGCAGATGGAAGTCGAGTATTTCTGCAAGGAGGAAGACGGCCTGCGCCTTACGGACGAATGGCTCGAGACCTGCCTCTGCTTCTACGAAGAAATCGGCATCCCCCGCGACAAGATCCACATCCTCGACGTCCCCGATGGCGAGCGCGCCTTCTACTCGAAGAAGACCTACGACCTCGAATACGAGTTCCCCTTCGGCATCCAAGAGCTCCAGGGCATCGCCTACCGCACCGCCTATGACCTCACAGCCCATCAAGAGGGCTCGGGCAAGGCTATGGAGTACTTTGACGAGGCGACACGCGAGCGCTTCATCCCTCACGTCGTCGAGCCCTCCGCTGGCTGCGACCGTACGGTGCTCGCCGTCATCTGCGAAGCATACGACGAGGAAGAGCTCGGTACGGCTGAGAAGAGCGACGTGCGCACCGTGATGCGATTCCACCCACGCATGGCTCCTATCAAGGCGGCTATCTTCCCCCTGCTCAAGAACAAGCCCGAGCTCGTCCGCATCGCTCGCGAGCTCGAGACGCAGCTGCGCAGCTACATGACCGTCTTCTATGATGAGACAGGAGCTGTAGGCCGTCGCTACCGTCGTCAAGACGAGGTGGGCACTCCCTTCTGCATCACGATCGACTTTGACACGCTGGGCGAGGAGAATCCCGAGCTCAAAGATACCGTCACCGTCCGTCACCGCGACAGCATGGAGCAGGAGCGCATCGCTATAGCTGATCTGCTGCACTGGCTGATGGCGCGTGTGCGCTAATCACGCGCCACTCCCTGCTATATGGATACTACCCTACACCGCGCATGGGCAGAGGTCGACACCGATGCCATGCGCCATAATCTATCCGTCGTAGCACGAGCTCTGCCCTCACATCGCCGTATGGCTATTGTGAAGGCAGAGGCCTATGGTCATGGCTTGGAGGGGGTAGCGAAGGCTCTCGACCAAGAGGATGTCGCCTACTTTGGCGTCGCCACGATCGCGGAGGCGGCGCGTGTGGAGGCAGCAGGCTGTCAGACGCTCCCCTTCATCCTCGGACCCTGCTTCCCCGCTGAGCGCGAAGTCATCGTGCAGCGTAGCTGGGTCGCGGCACTCTCGAGTCTCGAGGAGCTCGATCACTTTGAGTCCCTCGGTCGTCTCTATCAGAAGCCTGTCCACCTGCACCTCAGCATAGATACAGGCATGGGGCGCGCAGGCATGCTGCCTGGTGGACTCGATGGACTGGGGGACAGACTGCGCCAATGTCAGTACGTGCAGCTAGAGGGCGTCTACTCGCACCTCTCGGCCGCCTCGGAGAATATCTCCTTCACCCACCGTCAGATCAAGAGCTTTGAATATGCAGTCAAGCAGCTCGACAGCCAGCAGATAGATCTGAGCTATAGGCATCTCTGTAGCAGTGCTGCCGTGTTTAACTACAAGGTACCTAGCACGAATATGGTGCGTCTTGGTCGTCTCCTCTACGGCTACTCGCCCATGATGTCGGAATACAATGCAGAGTTGCGAAACACGCTCACCCTCTATAGCCGCGTGACGCTCGTGCGCACCCTGCCTGAGAACCACGGCGTCTCCTACAATCATACTTTTGTCACAGAGGAGCCCACGAAGGTCGCCACCATAGGCATAGGCTTTGCCGATGGCTATCTGCACTACCTCTCCAATACAAACGCGCGCGTCTATCTCAACAAGACCTACTGCCCCATCCTCGGGCGCATCACCATGGATCAGATCATGGTTGATGTCTCTCATCTCAAGCAGGTCGAGTCGGGAGATGTCGCCGAGATCATGGGGCCTCATGTTCCGTGGACGGAGCTCACCGCACGCGCGCAGACCATACCCAGCAACGTGATCACTAGTATTACCGCGCGAGTGCCGCGTCTTTACCTTCCTTAATATTTCATCTTGCGCTACTCTCCCTCTTAGCGTATTCATAATTTAAGATAATACAACAATGCACTACTATGTCTAAAAAACGCAATACCTCGCTCGTCGCCTTCCATTGCCCTGATGCTTTGCTCACAGAGATTGACGATCTCGCCTACATGAATATGATGGATAGAACGGAATATATCGTTGCCGCTGTGGGGAAATTCGTCGAATACGTGGAGGGCTGTGAGGAGAGAAAGAAGCAGCTGTTGATGCAGGAGGTGAATGCTCTCTACACACCAGATACGAATGAGAATGGTGAGGTTGAGGAGGAATACGAGCTTTTTTATGCCGATGACTCCGATGGAGCAAAACAGCATTCCTCCTGATGTCTCTACAACACAGCAAATACAAAAAGCAGCTCTGCGCCATAGAGCTGCTTTTTTTCGTACGCATGATGTGATGAGCCCTGAGAGCTATTCTGTGAAGGCGACGTTCTCTCGTAGCGTGCCTCCCGTGTGGCTGGGTGCCTGAATGGGGTTGCCCACCGCCAGACGCGAATCGTGGATAGTCGATCGTAGCTCGTCAAGACCATAGAAATCAGCCTCTTCGATACGCATGATCTCATGGTGGCAGAGGCTGCCCAGATGGCGAATAAGCTCCAGCTTTTCATAAGCCTGGCTGACCTCCTTGGAGTCAGAGACAGCGAGCGTCATTTTGATGAGATGGTCGATCTCGACGAGGGCGTGGACGAGATCGTGGATGCGTTGCGCCTGCTCCATACCATCCTGCATGCTCTGTACCTTCTTGAGACGGTTGTGGAGCTGTGTGAGCATATTCTCCGCTTGGATAAAGGAAGCGGGCGATTGTAGTCCCTGCGCTTGGATGATGGAGCCGACGGGGTCGACTACACTATTCCCCGCTTGGTTCTGCTCCTCAGGGCAGAACTTGCGCAGCAGCTCAGCTAGCTCCTTG
The DNA here is from genome assembly GCA_964371115.1 of uncultured Akkermansia sp. Classification (GTDB taxonomy): domain Bacteria; phylum Verrucomicrobiota; class Verrucomicrobiia; order Verrucomicrobiales; family Akkermansiaceae; genus Akkermansia. Next base: position 11,864 of record CAYJLP010000051.1, read on the forward strand.
GAGCCGTAGGCATCGCATCGCAGCAGCTCGCGGCTCAGGATGCTGATCTTGCCAAAGAGGCGAGTGCTCTCCTTTGCATGCTCCTTGATGAGGAGGAGATTGTAGCCATTGTTAGAGATGCGTTTGTGCATTTCATTGAGATAGACAGTGATGAGTTGATAATGGTGCTGGAGTCGACCGACTGACGCTCGCGCTGATTGGTAATCTCGTATCTGCACAAGATCATCCTTGATGGAGTTCGCGCTCTTGATGATGAGGTGATGGAGCTCCTTCTCATTGAGAGTCTCCTGTTGTGATGGGCTGTTTGTAGCGGGTACGCTCTCGATCTGTGCATAGCAGGGTATGCATAGCAGGGGTAGAGCACAGAGCCTGCTCGCTACCTGTAAAAAGGGGCGACGTATAGGGGGCATGTTGGGTTGTTGGGGTAGTTGTAGAGAAACAATATTCTCTGCACAAGCTTATATCATAGAATCTAACGAGGATGCAAGCACAAAAGAACCAAGAGAGCGAAAACTCTCTTGGTTCTTAGAAATAAGCTAATTAGCTCTTTATGTTTGCGATTAAGCTTCTTTGCTTTCCTCGGCAGGTGCTTCAGCAGCGGGTGCTTCTTCGCTGCCTTCAGCGGCGGCTTCTTCTGTCGTGGTGGTCACCTCGGCATTGCGGGTGATGAGCTCAAGCACCTTGGAGGTGATGATGGACTGGCGGATACCGGTGATGCGGTTTTCCTTGACCAGCTTGCGCATGTAGGACTTGAGGTTCTTTTCGCCTTCCTTCTCAGCGAGCTGAGCGATCTGGTAGTAGACTTCTTGATCAGCGGCGACGATGCTTTCGTTCTTGGCGATGAGCTGGAGGGCGAAGTAGACGCGCAGGTTGCGCATCGTTTCTTCGCGGCTGCTTTCGCGCAGCTCGTCCATCTTCTGCATGATGCTGTAGTCACCACCCTGCATGGCTTCGTACATCTTGCGCTGGACAGTGTTGTCAAGTTCGCGCTCGACGAGAGCTTCGGGGAGGGAGAAGGTGAGCTTGTCAGCGATGATTTCGGTGACCTGATCGATCTTGGCCTCATCGTTGCTCTGCTCCTTGGAACGAGTCATGTTTTCACGGACGATTTCCTTGATCTCGTCGAGAGTCTTGTCAGGGAGGGCCGCGGCGAAGAGCTCTTCGTTGATCTCGGGAGTCTGCTTTTCGCGTACTTCTGTGACCTTGCAGGCGAAGAGTACTTCCTTACCTGCGATATCGCTGAGGGGGAAGTCTTCCTTGAGCTCGATCATGATTTCGCGCTCGTCGCCAGCGAGGGCACCTTCGAGGCCTTCCGCGAGGCCGGGCATGAAGCGATCTTCAGCCATTTCGACCCAGTGACCTTCGCGGCCTTCCATGAAGCCGACGGGCTTGCCGCAGAACTCGGCGAGGGACTGACCGTCGATGGAGGTGGTGAAGTCGATGACGCAGATGTCACCCTTGCCCATTTCAGCGGCGCGCTCGACGGGCTCGTGCTTGGCGCTGGATTCAGCGTACTGCTTGAGCGTGTCTTCGACTTCGCTGTCGGAGACCTCGGTGGTGGGCACGGAGACGGGGAGACCCTTGTACTCAGGGAGTTCGAACTCGGGGATGACGGTGAGAGTCGCATCGACGGTGAAGCTACCTTCGGCGGTGAAGGCGCTGGTCACGTCAACGAAGTCGAGAATCATGAGGTTTTCGTTCTCGCTGAGCGTCTGTTCCTGTACCTGCTCGAGGAGGCGTCCTTCTGCTTCTTCTTCGATAGCAGAAGCGTAGCGCTTGGTGATGACTTGAAGAGGGGCTTTGCCAGGGCGGAAGCCTGGTACGTTAGCATTCTTGGAATAGGACTTCGCGATGTCAGCCTTGAGCTTGGCTACATCTTCAGTGGCGACAACTGCTTTCAGCGTTGCCTGACAATCATTGGTCTTGTCGATTTGGATGTTCATAATGTGTTGTTTGCTAAAAAGCTTCAGCGCGTCATCTGTCTCCCCTTGCGCGTGCGTTTGGGGGTGGATGCAGAGGGCGTCGCGCGTGCGACGCAAGAGGATACAGGATTTTGCTGCGAATTGCAAGGCTAGATTCATTCCCCTTGCTGATGAGGGCAAAAAACTTGACAGAGCCATCCTTGATGTATTAGAGTAGTGGGATGCGTATTTTTTCTTTTATGACGCCGTTTGTGGCGGCTCGTTTGTTGGTGGGATCGTTGCTGCCTGTGGTGCACGGGGCGACTCCTGTGGTGACGACGCAGGGGGAGCAGGGGAGCTACGAGGCGCTGGTGAAGCGCAATGTGAAGCTCAAGGACGCGGATGCGTTGCAGCGATTGCTGGGGCGAAAGAAGCCTGTGATGTGGCTTTTTCTCGGGGATAGCATCACGCATGGGGCGATGCATACGACGGGGGGGCGTGATTATGTGGATCATCTAGAGGAGCTCATCCGCTGGGAGAGGCGTGCGCCGCAGCGTATACGTGACTGTGTGGTGAATGCGGGGGTGAGTGGGGATACGCTGGCGAGGTTTTTTGATGAGCGCTCGTGGAGATTGCTGCCAGAGAAGGCAGATGTGGTGATGGTGAACTTTGGGGTGAATGACGCGCGTTCGAGGGTTAGTCGGGAGGAGTTTGAGAAGCAGCTGCGTGGGCTGGTGAAGCAGATACGGAAAGATGGGGGGATTGTGGTGCTGCAGGTGCCGACGATGGTGAGGGGGATGAAGCAGAGGGACTGGGATTTTCGCGCTTCTGTGCGTGGGGTAGCGGAGGAGATGAAATGCCTGCTGGTGGATCATCCGCTTTTTTGGAAGGAAGTGGGGCAGGGGGATGATGTGTTGGCGGTGTGGATGAATGATGCGTTGCATCCCAATAAGCTGGGGCATCGGGCGATGGCGCAGGCGGTGGCGCGTGCGCTGGGGATAGCCCCGGCGAATGCGGCGATGATGAGGCTGCCGTTGCGGTAGGGGGGAAGGAGACGATGCACAGAAAGACGCGTCAAGTCGATGGATTCTTAAGCCATTTTGCATGCCAAAATGAGACGAAGAGAGCCCA
>CAYJLP010000052.1:0-14654 GCA_964371115.1 uncultured Akkermansia sp.
CCTCACCTCGCTTCGCTCGGACGGGCAGGAGGTATCCTGCCCTTTCGTCGTCTCAAATCGCAATGCGATTTGTCCTTCACCCGCCGGCGAACGATCGCCGGAGATCGCTTAAGATCTAGATCTTAAGAATCTATTTTCTTTTGCGGTTGGGTGGGCGTAGGCTTATTCTGCTACTTCTTCGGCGACTTGCCCATAAAATACTCCAGCTTGCCGCCTGCCACGATGTCTTCATAGGCGATGTAAGGTTTGCTGTAGGGCTTATCGTTGAGCTTGATGGATTGGATATACTTGTTCTCCATCGAGTTATCATGCGCGGTGATGGTGAAGATGCCTCCCGCGACTCGCAGCTGAGCTTCACAGACGAGTGGCGAGCCAAAGTAATAACGCCCTCCCGCTGGCTCGACTTGGTAGAATCCAAGCGAAGAAAGAATATACCACGCCGACATCTGCCCCGCGTCTTCATTCCCCGGTATACCGTCAGGACGATCTGTGTAGAGTGTCGTGAGTACTTCTCGCACGCGCTCCGCAGCTTTCCACGGCTGCCCCAGCATGGTGTAGAGGTAGATGATGTGATGGCTAGGCTCGTTCCCCTGCGCGTATTGCCCGATGAGTCCGCTGATATCTGGCGAGGCATCACTACCCTCGATCACGGAGCTGACGGTGAAGAGTTCATCAAGCTTGCGAATCAGGGCTTCTTTGCTGCCAAAGCATTCTACGAGTCCTTCAACATCATGCGGCACGAGCCACGTGTATTGCCACGCGTTGCCCTCACAGTAGACGTCTTCGCGGTGCGTGGAGTGGAAGGGGTTCAGCGGCTCTAGGAATTTCCCTTGCGAGTCCTTCCCGCGTATAAATCCACTCGCGGGGTCAAAGTAATGACGGTAGCTCTCACTGCGTTTCTTGAAAAAATCAGCTTCCGCGCTCTTCCCCAGTGTGCTCGCAGCCATGCTAGCTGCAGCATCCGCGATGGCGTATTCCATATCATAGGCGACGGACTCGACAAAGAGGTCATGCGGGATGTAACCATACTCGCGGCGCACGTCCTGTCCTCGATCATCGAGCATGGCGGTGGCGTAGATGGCACGCCACGCGCGCTCAAGGTCGACACCGGGGATTTTCTTCGTGATCGCGTCGGCGACGATGCAGATTCCAGGGTTGCCGACCATGCAGTTCGTCTCATTGCCCATGAGGTGCCAGACGGGGAGTTTGCCCTGCTGTCCGTAGATGCTCAGCATGGTGTTGATGATATCAGGCGTGCGCTCGGGGTGAATGAGCGTCATGAGAGGCTGTGCAGCGCGGTAGGTGTCCCAGAGGGAGAGGGTGGTGTAGTTCTGATGACGCGCCTTTTTGTGAACCATCTGATCCGCGCCGAAATAATCACCGTTCGCATCGCAGAAGAGGCTGGGCGCGATCATGGTGTGGTAGAGGGCGGTGTAGAAGATGCGCCGCTGGGTGTCGTCCATGGCTTTGATTTGGATCTTGCCGAGCTCCTTGTTCCACTTTTCCTCAGCGGCGGTGCGTACGGCGTCAAAATCCCAGTGCGCGACTTCTGCCTCGAGGTTCGCGATAGCCCCCTCGAGGCTGGTGGAGGAGATGCCAACCTTGACAAGGATCTGCTCGCCCGCTGCGGCATCAAAGTCGGCGCGACCGTAGTGCTGCTCCTCGTCGATGATGGCGAATTTCTTGAAGGGTTTTGAAAATTCAATCACATAGAAGATGCGCTGATCCTTTGCCCAGCCTGACGAGTAGCGGAAGCCGCCAACGCGTGTGGGGCTGAGCTGCTGGATCTCGGATTTCCACGCGTAGTCCCATGTGCCGCCGTTCTCGAGGTCGAGGACGATGGCGGCGTCTTTCGTATCGCTGGGGAAGGTGTAGCGGTGGAAGCCGACGCGCTCGCTGGCGGTGAGCTCAGCTCGGATGCCGTGGCGTAGCAGGGGGACGGAGTAGTAGCCGGGGCGCGCGATTTCCTTGCTCCTATCAGCGAGTGACCAGAGTCCCGAGTCGGGCTGATCCGCCTTGCCGCGTGCGTAGGTGACCTCCCCGATGACGGGCATGAGCAGCACGTCGGAGAGGTCGCCGACTCCTGTGCCGCTGAGATGCGTCTGGGCAAAGCCGATGACGCTGCTATCGCTCTGATGGTAGCCCGAGACCCAGTCCCACTCCTGCGGGAGGCTGGTGGGGCCTACCTGCACAAATCCGTAGGGGACGCTCGCGCCGACAAAGACATGCCCGTGTCCGCCGCTGCCGATGAGGGGATCGACCCAGTCGATGAGGGGCTTTTCTGCCTGTTGCTTGATGGCTGCATCCGCACGTGCGTTCGTGTCAGGCGGGCAGCAGCAGGTGGTGGAGGCATGGCTCGCGGGGGTGAGACTGAGGAGAAGTGATAGGATGAATGGGGAAAATAGCTTCATGGGGTTTTCTTCTGCAAGTTAAAATGGATGGTCTGATGCTGGAGCAGCTCGTCGTGGCTGATGCGGTAGTCGAGCGGCTTGCCCGTGCCAGAGTGGATGCTCTTGATCATGTCGGCATCGGGGGTGCTGCGATCGCTGCTAATGATGAGTTCTCTATTCGGCAGCTTGACGGTGATGCGATCGAAGCTGGGGGCGGTGAGGGTGTAGCTGGGATCACCTGGGCAGTCGGGGTAGAGTCCCATCATGGAGAAGACGGCCCATGCGGACATGGTGCCGGTGTCGTCGTTGCCGGGGAGTCCTGCGGGGCGGGTGTGGTAATGGGTCTCGAGCAGTCGCTTCACCTCGCGCTGGGTGCGCCATTCCTCGCCCTTGATGCGGGAGAAGAGGTAGGGGTAGGCGATGTCGGGCTCGTTGGCGGGGTCGTAGAGTTTCTCATCAAAGACCATCTGGAGTTTGTTGACAAAGTTCTGCTCGCCTCCCATGAGCTTGATGAGGCCGGCGATGTCATGGGGGACAAAGAAGGTGTAGTTCCATGCGCTGCCTTCGTGGAAGCCCGTGACGTGTTCGAAGTTCTCCCCCTGCTTGGGGTTGAAGGGGGTGAAGAATTTCCCTGTCTTTTCCAGCGGGCGGAAGGTGCCATACTCGCTGCAGTAGTAGTACTTGTAGCCCAGTGAGCGCGCGCGGAATCGCTTCGCGTCCTCCTGATGTCCCAATGCCTCGGCCATGCGGGCGAGCGCGGCGTCGGCGAGGTAGTATTCCAGCGCGCTGGAGACGGAGTTGTCACCTGAGAGGTCGACGATGTGGGTGCCGACGGGGATGTAGCCCTTCGCATCATAGACGTTGAGCTCGGGGCGCAGGGGGTTCTTGGCGCTGGGTTCGGTAGCGGACTTGCGCATGGCTTCATAGGCCTTGTTCACATCAAAGTCGCGCAGGCCTCGTAGGTAGCTATCGGCGATGACGATAGTGGCGGGGTCGCCTGTCATGGTGTAGGTCTCGCGTCCGCAGAGCTCCCACTTGGGCAGCCAGCCGCTCTCTTCGTACATGTCGACCATGCACTTGAGCATGGTGGTCTGGGTCTCGGGGTAAACGAGGGTGAGCAGCTGGTGGACGTTGCGGTAGGTGTCCCAAAGGGAGAAGACGCTGTAGCGCTCGTAGGGCTTGGAGAGGATGGCTGAGCCCTCCATGGCGGGGTACTGCCCATTCACATCACTTAGCAGGCTGGGATGGATGAGGGCGTGGTAGAGTGCGGTGTAGAAGATGGTCTTTTGCTGGTCGCTGCCGCCCTCGACGCGGATGCGTGAGAGCTTCTCCTGCCATGCATCACGCGCATCGTCGCGTACCTTGTCAAAGGCGAATCCCTGCTGCTCGCGCTCGAGGTTTAGGCGCGCGTTGGCAGTGGAGACGTAGGAGACGCCGACTTGGAGCTCGACGGCCTCGTTCTCCGCGAGATTGTAATAGGAGAAGTAATAGCCGAGGTCATCGCCCGCCATCTCCTTGGCATAGTCGGTGTAGACCTTGTATTTCCCCGAGTAGGCATCCCACTCGTGCTCGACGTTTTTCTTGAGCGTTTGTTTTTTCCAGAATCCGCTCGCGTCGGGTTTCTTCGAGACGCGCAGGACGAAGTAGAGGGGGTAGACGGCCTGCGCCTGATGGTAGGCGAAGCCGCCCATGAGCTTCATGCCCTCGATCTCGGTGTCGCTGACGCGGGTGATGCGCGCGCCTGATTCATTCGTGAGTCCCTCGCCGAGGTTGAGGATGAGATTGCCCTGCCCGCCTTGGGTGAAGGTGTAGCGCTCGGCGGAGCTGCGCAGCGTGGCGCTCACCTCGGCTTGGATGCGGTACTTGTCAAAGAAGAGGCGGTAGTAACCCGCACTCGCGGTCTGCTGACTGGCGGTACTGCCGTATTTCTTGTAATCCACCTCCAGCGAGCCGCTCGTGGGCATGACGAGCAGCGAGCCGAGGTCCGGGCAGCCCACCCCGCTGAGATTCACGTGGGAGAAGCCCGTGAAGTAGCTATTCTCGTATTCGTAGGGGGTCGACCACCAGCGCTCGTCTTTGTCATGCTTGTTGTCAGCTGATCCCATGACGTTGAAGGGCGACACGGACATCATGCCGTGGGGGAGCACGGCACCGGGGTTCGTCGCGCCAAAATTGGTCGTGCCGATGAAGGGGTCAACCCAGTCGACGACGGGCTTGCCCCAGATCAGGGTGCAGCTGGTGAAGAGGAGGAGGAGCAGAGAGCGCATGGTGGTGGTAGGTGTGATGAGGGATGATTAGACGATGCTGTGTTGCTTCGTAAACTCGACGATCTCGTCGATGTAGCCAAAGGCGAGCCCAGTCACGGTATCCGCGCAGCCGTAGTAGACGGCGAGGCGCTTGCTCTCGGGGTCGTGGAGTGCTGCGCAGGGGAAGCAGACATTGGGCACGTCTCCCATGCATTCGTATGTCTCGCGAGGCGAGATGAGGTAGGGACCGCTGCGGGCGAGCACCTTCCACGGCTGCTCAAGGTCGAGGAGCGAGGAGCCAAAGGCGTAGACGTAGCCATTGCAGGAGCGTAGCACGCCGTGATAGATCATCAGCCAGCCCTCGGAGGTCTCGATGGGGATGGGTCCTGCCCCTATCTTCATACACTGCCACGCGCTCTGCTCAAAGGGGGCAGGCGACATCACATGGCGATGGCGACCCCAGTACTCGAGGTCGGGGGATTCGGAATAAAAAATATCGCCAAAGGGGGTGTGCCCTGTGTCGCTGGGGCGGCTGAGCATGGCAAAGTTGCCCCCTATCTTGCGGGGGAACATCACGCCGTTGCGGTTGTAGGGGAGGAAGGCGTTCTCCATCTGGTGGAATGTCTCAAAATCCTCCGTCCATGCCACGCCTATGGTGGGGCCGTGGTAGCCATTGCACCACGTGACGTAGTATTTTCCGTCGATGAGCGCGACGCGGGGGTCGTAGCCGTATTCCCATGCGGCAATCTCGGGATCGTCACCGACGAGCTTGAAGTCTTCCTCTTGGATATCCCAGTCAATCCCATTGACGGAGAATCCGATGTGGATACGCATGCGGCGGTTCGTGTCATCGCAGCGGAACACGCCCGCGTAGTTGTAATCACCCTTCTGGAAGGGGATGACAGCGGAGTTGAAGATGCTATTGGACGTGGGCAGCAGGTCGCGCGGGATGATGGGATTCTCCGAATAGCGCCACATGACTGACTGTGAGCCTGCGGGGCGCTCTTGCCAAGGCATGCTGGGCAGAGCTTCACCGATGATGTTCATATCGAGACTGGAATGAGAGGGCATTTCTTATTTGTAACAAAAGTAAGTGCGTCCGTCAATGTAATAAGACGGGCTCATTACAACGAATCTCTTTTCGCCTCATATCATTTTCCGCCTCACTCACAAAATGCACACGTGTGACCCTCTCCTCCGTGCGGTCTAGACCGACAGCGAGATAAGGATAGCGACAAGGAGGCTCGAGACGCAGCAGCACAGCGCCCCCATCAGCTCCGCAGAGAGCATCAGGCAGATCGCGCACATAGCGAGGATGCGCGCGCAGCTCCGCGAGGCTCATGCGATGGAGATCCAGCAGACGCATACGCTCCAGCTCCCTATCCATCAGTGGGCTCTGCTGACGCGCGGGCAGCTCGTAGAGCTCATTGACCGCCAGTCCTTGGCAGAAGCAGGTGATGGCGTAGAAATACTGCTCGTGATGATGCGACATGCCTCCTATCAGCTGCGCGCCCGCTGGCGCATAGAGGCGATGAGAGTTGCCGCTCAGCCCTGAGCCGTGACGGTAGAGCTCACTGAGCAGATAGACGGTGAGATGCTCATACTCCTCATGAGAGGCTTTGTGAATTGGCATTTCACTTGAGGGGAAGAAGAACTCTCCCATCTCGCGCAGAGCTGACGGATGCAGCATCGCCTCCCCCCACTGCTGCGTCAATCGACTGAGAGGTGCCCAGAGAGCTAGCAGCTCACCATCTTGCTCACGCAGGACATAGCTGAGTATCGCGTCCTCCAGATGCCTCACGCCATAGCAATCAGCTGCGCGTAGTCGCTGCAGCTCGCGCTGGAGTGCTGCGATGAGGTCTTGCTGCTCGGCGAGCAGCGTCTGCTCCTCGTTCGCGAGGTGGCGCAGCAGCTCGCGATCCGCGTGTCCATTGCGTAGCGTCTGGTCTGCCGCGAGATGCTCATGCCATGTCTGGACAATCCCCTGAGAGAGAGCGACGAGCTCAGGTAGTATTTTCTTAGCTGACTCCTCATCGCGGATCTCTTGGAGTAGAGGGAGGATGGCTTGGAGCTGCTGGGACTCTGACTTCTCGTAGTAGCTGCGTAGAGACGACTCCGTAGGGAGTGCTCCATCAAGGTGATAGGTGTAGCGTGGAATCAATTGGTAGAACACGAGATAACCGAGCAGTGCGAGCAGCGGCAGCAGTACAATGACGACAGGGGTGAATGTGATCGACTTTTTCATCTCAACCTCTAGATTAACAGAAGATGCTGTGAAAACAAGCAAATACAACAAGCACGGAGAGAAAACAAGGAGGCATCTTGCTTTTTGCTGGTGATGACTGCTTGTATTTGATATGGTACTGAACATAGGCTATCCGTCTATGTTCTCATTATGCGTCATCTCCTCCTAGCTCCCCTTGTTCTTCTCAGCTCCCTCACCCCACAGCTATCGGCCAAAGCGGAGGCCGAGGCTCATCACCTGCACTCCGTGCTCTATGCCGATCTGGAGTCCCAGCCGCTGCTGCGCGTGTGCATCCACAGTGATAAGGAGCACACCACACTGCGCGCGCTACGCTTCAAGCTGACGGGAGCTGAGGTACTCAAAGACCTACGCCTCTACCGTGCAGGAGCCGAGGGGCGCGCCCAGATCTTTAGCCTGCGCGCCGAGCGTGACCAGGAGAGGTGCACGCCGATGCGCTTCAAGCCCAAGCGCAGCAAGGACACCGTGACCTTCACCGGTACACTCAAGCTCAAGAAGGGCAACAACTATATCTGGCTGAGCAGCGGTACAACCAAAGGTGCCGCGGGCAACACCGTCGTGGATGCCGAGCTCACCCATATCAAGACCAGCGACCCCGCGACGAGCATCAAGCGCGGCTCAGCAGAGGGCGCACTGAGCGTCTACCCCTTTGCCCAGCGCATCGTGCCCTACTACCGCAGCATGCAGCTGATGGAGTGGTTCCCCGACCAGCTCCAGCCTACAGACTTCAAGTACATCACCGATATCATCTACTTCAACCTCACCTGTGACAACTCGGGCAACCTCATTGGCGGCGAGGATGCGACCTTCCTCGCGGGGATTGAGAAACTCAAGAAACTCCGCGGCGAAGAGCCCGTTGACATCATCCTCGGCATTGCGCACAGCGACGCGGGATTCACCGCCACCTCAGCGAATCCTCAGGCTCGCCGTCACTTTGCCAAACAAGTCGCCGCCTACCTCGAGAAGCACCAGCTCGACGGCGTGGATATCGACTGGGAGTATCCTGACAATAATGAACAGTGGATCTACTTTGGATTCATGATCAATGACATCCGCGAGGAGCTCGGCGCGAGCGGTCGCACCATCAGCTCAGCGGTGAATATGAACTACCAGTCACCCAATCAATTCGCCATCGACATGCTCGATTATGTCAATGTCATGTGCTATGACCGCCCTGCGGAGCATGCCACCATGGCGCATTTTAACGAAGATATCATCCGCTCCCTCAAGATGATGCCCAAGCAAAAGCTCATCATGGGACTGCCCTACTACACAAACGATGTCGATGGCAAGCGCGACTGGGGCGCCCAGCGAGGATACCACGATGTATTCAACGCCAATCCTCAGCTCACCGCCAACGACAACTACGCGACGCTCAAAGGCCGCAAGCACTACTTCAACGGCGCGCGCCTCATTGAGGATAAATGCAAAATCGCCAAGTCTGATCGCCTCGGCGGCGTCATGATCTGGGCCTACGAATGCGACATCCCCCTCAAATCCAAAATCTCGCTCCGCCGCGCCACCTTCAAGCAAATACGCCGCACAGCACGATAATCATCACCTCTACAATCTCCCCACCATGCGCCCCCTCCTCCACGCCGCCCTCGCCCCCCTCGCCCTCCTCAGCTCACTCGCGCCGCTCGCCTCCGCCGCAGTGAAAGCCGAGGCCCAGCACCTCCACTCCCTGCTCTACGCGGATGTGAAGGATCAGCCCCTCCTACGCCTGTGCATCCATAGCGATCAGGATGGGGTCAAGCTGACTGCCCTGCGCTTTGAGCTCAAGGGGAGTGCTGCCCTCAAATCGCTCAAGCTCTACCGCTCGGGCAATGAGGGGCGCACGCCTCTCTTTAGCCTACGCGCCGAGCGCGCACAGGAGAAATGCACGCCTGTACGCTTCAAGGCAAAACGCGCCAAGGCTAGCGTCACCTTCACCGGAAGCCTCACGCTTCAAAAGGGGGAGAACTACATCTGGCTCGCCGCTGATGTCAGCGAATCAGCCGCGAGCAACGCTGTCGTCGACGCCGAGCTCACGCATCTCAAGACCAGCGACAGTGCCGAGCCCGCTATCAAGGGCAATCCCAAGGGAGAGATCCCCGTCTACCCCTTTGCCCAGCGCGTCATCCCCTACTACCGCGACTCCCATCTGCTGAAGTGGGCGCCCGATCTGCTCACCCCCACAGACTTCAAGTACCTCACCGACTTCATCTACTTCCGCCTCAGCTGCGATGAGAACGGCAACCTCGTCGGAGCGGACAATGCCGAGTTCCTCCGAGGCATCCCGAAGCTCAAGAAGCTGCGAGGCGAGGAGCCCGTCACGCTGCTGCTCGGACTCGCCTCCTGCGACCCAGGCTTCACCGCGACCTCCGCCGATGCGGGGAAGCGTCGCCGCTTTGCCCAGCAGCTCAAGGCATTCCTCGACAAGCATGAGCTCGATGGCGTCGACCTCGACTGGGAATACCCTGACAATGAGGCGCAGTGGATCAACTTCGCCTACATGATCAATGTGATACGTGAGGAGTTCGGCGCGAGTGGCAAGACCGTCAGCGCAGCGGTCAATATGTACCACATGAGCCCGAATCGCCTCGCCGTCGATGTGCTCGACTATGTCAACGTCATGTGCTACGATCGCCCCGCCGAGCATTCTACCATGGCACACTTCAAAGAAGAAATCACAAAAAGCCTCAGCATGATGCCTCGGCAAAAGATCATCATCGGGCTTCCCTTCTACTCCAACAACGTCGAAGGCAAGCGCGACTGGGACGCCCAAACAGGCTATGACGGCATCCTCAAGGAGAATCCCCGCCTCAAGGCCAGCGACAACTACGCTCATGTCAAGGGCTCACGCCATTACTTCAACGGTGCGCGCCTCATCGGGGAGAAGTGCCGATTCGCCAAGGCGCAAAAGCTCGGCGGCGTGATGGTCTGGGCCTACGACTGCGATATCCCCTTCAAAAACAAACTCTCACTGCGCCGCGCCATGTTCAAGGAAATACGCCGCACAGCGCGCTGATGCCCTAGGCCGCGGCATGCACCGTAGGCAACTCAAATCCTTTAGCGCACGAGTACGCTAAAGGATTCTCTTTTTGTATCTTGCATCGTGGACGAGCCCAAAGAGCGCGCCCCCTCAAGACCTCCTTGGCTACACCTCAAGCATGGTCGGGCATATCTTTGTGGGTAAAGGGCAGCAGCCAGGTCAGGATACAGGCAGGGATCACCGCCAGCATCACGATAAGGAAAAAGCTCTGGTAGCCCAGCGCATCGCTCATGCGTCCCGACCACATGCCGGGCAGCATCACCGCGAGATTCATCAGGCCCGTGGCAAAGGCGTAGTGTGACATCTGATTCTCCCCCTTAGCAATCTGCTGCATCATAAAGAGCGAGAGCCCGACAAAGCCAAATCCGTAGCAGAACCACTCCACCGCAATCGAGCTGCCGATGATCCACATACTGCTAGGCTGCGCCACAGCGAGGTAGGCATAGACGCCAAAGGAGAAATTGAATAAGCAGCAGAGGATGAAAATCGCGCGGCGCAGCCCCAGCTTCCCGATAAAACTCGCCGCCAGCAGCGAGCCAATCACAAATGACCCCGGGCCAAATCCCCCATAGTAGAGTCCAATCTGCTGCTCCGTGAGCCCCAGCCCACCCTCGCTCACAGGAGCCTTCAGAAAGAGGGGCGCCACACGCATCACAAAGCCCTCACACAGGCGGTAGCAGATGATCCACGCGATGTAGTAGAAAATATACTTTTTCTGGAAAAAGAGCGCGATCACGCGCCCCATATGGGAGAACACCTCGCGCGCCGACTTCGTCTCCACCTGCGCCTCCTTCCCCTTCGGCAGCACGCGCGCATGGTAGATCGCGAGCAGCAGCAGCATGAGCGCGCAGATGCCCATCATCGTCGCCCAGCCGTAGAGTGTGGCCTGATGCTTCACCTCCGAGGCGAGTGTGCCCTGATGCAGCATCTGCTCCGCCGTCGATACGTCTAGCCCCGCGAGGCTCGCCGCATAATATTCAATAAACACGCCCGCGAGATACACCAGCAGCCCCACGACAACGAGCTTTGCCAGATTGTAAAAAGCCCCCATCCAGCCCGCATAGCGCGTCTGCTGCTCCGTCGAGAGCTCCTCCATATAGAGACCATCCGCGGCGATGTCGTAGGTCGCACCACTCACCGCAACGAGTGCCAGCACAGCGACACTCAGGGCAAAGGGGTAGGGCATCTGGAGCGTGAGCGCGATGAGGCCAAAGCCCACAGCGGAAATGAGCTGCGTGGCGAGGATGAAGAACTTCTTGTTCTTGAACATCTCCAAGAAGGGACTCCAGAGGAACTTCACCGTCCAAGGCCACGTAATCAGCGTCAGCCAAAAGGTATTATCCGCATCCGACACGCCCAGCCCCTTGAACATGAGCCCTGCCATATTGGCAATAACAATGAGCGGCAGCCCCATGCCAAAATAGAGCGAGGGAATCCAGCGGCGGACATCACGAGGAGAGAGTGTGTGCATGATCGAGCCAAGATAACAAATACGCGCTCCAAAGTCAACGTGAAAAGCGGGGTGGAGCGCGGCTATCCGCGGGGCTGGAGCGCAGGAGGCAATAAATTAGACACCTTCGCAACGATGAGCAAAACAATGACAAAGCCACAAGCTTGCGCTTGTGGCTTTAGGGAACTTTTCTTATAATTTAGAAACACCCCTTGGTGCATTTCGCATGACCGCGTGCTTAGTCCTCGAGGGTCGTCACATCGATCTTAGGCTTGGGCAGCTTCAAGGCGGTGATCGCCGCCTTGCAGTCATCGACCATCTTCTGGGTCATCTTGTACTGGTAGGTGCCATAGTCACCGATCGTGAACTCACCGACGTGGAAAAAGCCCCACTTGTCAAAGAAATCCGTGAGATCAGTCTTCGCGGTCTTGCAGGCGAGCTTGATGAAGTTGAGCTGATGCTCCGCAGGATTGCCCCCGCGTGCGCCCCAGCCATCGCTCTTCGCCGCGTGATTCTTGCGCATCGCCTCAAAGAGATCGGGGTAGAAATCCGCATCCCCATGCTTCACCGAGTAGAGCTGCAGCTGCCAGAAGGGCACGAGGCGGCTAAAGACGTCGGGGCACTGGAGGTAGCTGATCTTCTTGTCGAGGATAGCCTTTTTCGCCTTGGCGTACTGCCCATTCTGCTTGAGGAGGCTGGGATTGCCCAGTGCCATCGTGCCGTAGAGGGAGAAGACATTGTTGCTCACTTCACCGAGCCCACCCCAGTTGAACTCAGGGCGCAGCTGGTGGGCGTGTCCCACCTCGTGGTTGAAGCCCCAGCAGGGGTCGCCCTTCGTGACGCGGTCAGGGTTGGCAACCAGCCCCATCGCGTAGCCGCTAGGCCCGCCCATGTAGGCGACACCATCGCCGTCGCGGAACATGTAGTAATTGTAATTCACGCGGGCGAGAATCTTGTTCTTGGGCGTACGGTTGTACTTCGTGAGCCCCATGATATCGTGCTGCGCCTTCATCATCTTGTCATAGGCCTTGATGAGCTCGACGCCGCGCCCCGTCGCGTACTTCTTGAGCGAGGCGACAGGATAGCCGACCTGGATGCGCTCTCCGATGGCGTCCATGATGGGGTACTTGGCATCAGCGAGGAGGCGGTCCCAGTCCTTATCCGTATGCTTGGCTAGGTCGAAGTAGCCGTTCTCGGTGGCGTTGACAAAGTGAATTTTTACAGGCTGCTGCTGCTCTGGCAGGTCAAAGAAGTAGACGACGTAGGCGAGGCCTTCCTTGTCAATATTGATCTTGTTGATGCCGTTTTTGAGCGGGTAGGCTTTCTTGTGCAGTCCCCAGCCTTTGGGGTCTTTGGTGGGCTGCTTGGGGTTGGGGGGCTGGCGCATCCAGTCGGGGACAAGGATGCTGAGAGGCTGATTGGGCTTGAGCCCCTCGACGATGATGGTGGCTTCTCCCTGAGGGAGGACGACGCCGGTGATGCCTTCGTAGAAGCTATAGCCATTGCCGATGCCGAGGCTACGACCGAGTGCGGTAGGGCTGAGCAGGGGTTGGTAGGTGGCGACGCGGTATTCGGTGGAGTACTTGCCAGCGAGCATCTGCTCGGCGGCGGCGCGGAGAGAGGGGTCGGCGATGGCCTTGACCTGCTCAGCGGTGATGCCGGGCTTGAGAGACTCGGCGAGAGGGGATGCGAAGTGCTGGAGGTCGTCACCGTGGCACACGCTAGCGCCGACGAGTACAACCATTGACTGGAATAGATGATGATGATTCATGAATATGTCTATATTTGCTCAGGCAACCAGAGTACACGATAGAACACCAGTCACCTTCTGCGAACACGCTCTACTCTGTCAGATAGAGTCGAACTGTTCACAGGGGCTAATTATACAAATCTGCACACAGAACGCAATCTCATTTTTCATAATCCGTGACATAGAGCGACATTCTGAATTTTATTCTTGCAATGCGAAACGCAATGCACATAATAGCTGAATCATGAAGCAAATGATCCTCTCAGCCCTCGCGCTGTCCGCTATCGTCGCCCCTGCCATGGCCGCAGAATGGAGCACTGATCTCCCCTCCGCTCTCACCAAGGCCGCTGCAGAAAAAAAAGATGTCCTTGTCCTCTTCACAGGCTCTGACTGGTGCCCTCCCTGCAAGGCTCTCAAGGCAAATATCCTCGACAAGCCCGAGTTCGAAGCCTATGCGAAGGACAAGTTCGTCCTTGTAGAAATCGACCTCCCCCGCCAGAAGCAGCTCCCCGAGGGTCTGCTCGTCAAGAACCGCGAGCTCTCTGAGAAGTATCAGGTGCAGGGCTTCCCCACCATGCTGGTGATGAACCCTGAGGGTATTGTCACGGCAGGCTTCATCGGTGGCAAGTCCTCACTCGACGAGGCCAAGAAAGGCCTCACACCCAGCCCTGCTGTAGCGACAGCTCTCACGACTGCGGCCTCCGCAACAGGTACGGCAAAGGCAAAGGCTCTCTATGATGCCTACAATGCACTACTCCCCGAGGACCTGCGTGGCAGCAATGTCGCGCTCATGGAGCAGATCAAGGCTCTCGACCCCGAGGACACACTGGGTCTCAAGAAGGCTGCCGCTGCTGAAGCTGCCGCGAAGGCTGAGATGCAGCGCATCCAGCAGGCTCTGATGGCCTGTGGCACCGACTTTGCCAAAGCGCGCACGCTCATTGATACAGAACTCGCCAAGCCTAATATCACTCCAGCCATCCAGAGCATGCTCTTGGAGGCCAAAGTGAGCGTCTGCATGATCCTCGCAGAAACAGAGGCAGACATCAAGGAGATGGGTGCGATTTTTGAGAAGCTTGCTGAGCTCAATCCCTCCTCGGCGACTCAGATCAAGGCTTTTGCCGCTCAGCTCACGGCTGATCCCGCAGCTGCTCTCGCTCGCTCCAAGCAGATGCGCGAGTCCATGCAGAAGAAGTAAGTTCTTTTTTAATTTCTATTTATTCCCCTCTGTCGGCTTGATGGAGGGGATTTTTTGTAAGGGCAGGGCTGCGGGGACGCTTCGCGTTGACGACGGTTGATAAGAGGCGCCCTTCGGGCGCAGGTGAGACGGGGGCGTCAGTTGGCGGCGTTGACGCCGCGCTGGGTTTGCCTCGCGGGCGTGTGCTTATTTACCTTGAAACTGACGCCCGCTGGATCTGCGATCCAGCACTGTTTGTGGCGCTTTGCCCCACACCTCAGAAGGGCTCTGCCCTTCACCCGCTGGGCTCTGCCCAGCCCCGCCGGGGCACGATCCCCAGAGATCGC
>CAYJLP010000053.1:0-14641 GCA_964371115.1 uncultured Akkermansia sp.
GTGTATTCGCGGTTGCGCATTTCGCGGGCGAGGTTGCTTTTCGCGCTGGCGAGCTGGGCTTCGGATTGCTGGAGGCCGGCCTTGGAGACTTCGAGGCTGGCGACGGCGGATTCGTAGGAGGCGTCAGCACTCTCGGACTGGGCGAGGTAGTCGTCGTAGCTGGCTTGGGAAAGGGCTTCGCCGACGCCGAGTTTCTTCGCGCGCTGGAGGTTGCGGTTGGCTTTGTCTTTGTTGGCCTTGGCTTGGACGATGCCGGCTTCGGATTTCACAATGTTGGCGTGTGCAGAGGCGATGTTGGCCTCGGCTTGTGCGACGCTAGCCTCAGAGGACTGGATGGCGAGCTCGACGAGGGTGTCATCGACGCGGGCGAGGAGCTGGCCTGCCTTGACTTTGCTGCCGTAGTCGACGGTCTTGCCGTCGGTGTCGAGGCCGAGCTCGAGGATCTCGCCGGTGACTTGGGCGCCGACGGGGACGAGTTCCTTGGGCTCGAGGGTGCCGGTGGATTGTACCTTGTTGACGAACTCACCGCGCTCGGCTTTGACGGTGGTGAAGGTGATGGTGGTTTCTTCTTCTTGGTTCCAGTAGAACCAAGCTCCTACTCCGAGGCCTGCAAGGAGGGTGGCGAAAATGATTTTTTTTAGCATATGTTTAGAGATACAGTTATCGAGTCAAGGACTTGTCTAATAGTACGGAAATCTACGCTGAAATCTACATATTTTTTCTATCCGTGTGCGTATGACGCGGATTTTTTCTTGATGCGTTTCGCTAGACTCGCTGGATATTCTGCTCTTGACCTTTCTGTACGTTCTGATACCGTGTAGAGCATGACTCATGCCTCTATGCAGATTTTTCTTTCTGCGCCAGAAGATCACACGTCTGAAAGTGATCTTTGCGCGCGTTTTATCTTTGAGCTCTCCGCGCTCATTCACAATAGTCACTGTCCCGCGCTCTTTCCCATGCGCTGGGAGGAGCATGATCTCGATGTGCGTGGGCATGTCGAGTATCAGTCTCTCTATCAGCGCGAGGTTGTAGACAGTGAGATGCATCTCATATTGCTCTCAACGAGCTGCCCTGCGCATGTGCTGCGTGAGGTGGCGGTGTCGCTGGAGGCTGTGGAGCAGCAGCCCGCGCGTGAGGTGCTGCTGATGGTGCTCGGTGAGGATGAGGCGGAGGCGGATGAGATGGCGTCGCAGTTCCACGCGCAGCTGGGCTCGGCGATGAAGCATCTGCAGCTGGCGCGCTGCCAGAATGATGAGGAGATCATTTCCGAGCTCTTGCGCTTTGTGCTCTCCTACTTGCAGCGCGCCCATGGGCTCTCGCAGGATGCGGCCGCGCTGGCGGAGAATCAGCTGACGAGTCGCTGGTACAATGAGGAGGATCTCCATGAGCCGACGGTGGCTCAGTATGAGCTGATCCGTGATCGCTTCCTCGCTCTCTCGCATGAGGATGCCGATGCGTATCTGCCAGATGCGGCGTGGTGTGAGGAGTATGTCGGCGAGATCTACGCGATGGAGGGGAATACGGCGGCGGCCGAGTTGGCGTATCTGCGCGCGCGTGAGCTCTATGAGAGCCTCGCCTCGCAGCGCAGCTCGACTTTCCTGCCCATGCTGTCGAATGTGTTTAATAACCTAGCCAATCTCTACTCCGAGATGGATCGCTACGATGAGGCGGAGCGTCATTACCTGACGGCGAGCAAGATCAATGAGGATCTCGTCAGTCAGAATGCCGATGAGTATCTGCCCGACTACGCGATGACGCAGAACAATCTGGGGCTGCTCTATCATGCGGTGCAGTACTATGATGAGGCGGTGCAGAGCTTCCAGCGTAGCCATGAGATCTACAAGCTGCTCGCGCAGCGCGACGAGCTCTATCTGGCTGATCAGGCAGAGGTGGTGTACAATCTGGGCGATCTCTCGGAGGATAGGGAGGATGCGGCGCAGGCGGAGGGCTATTTCCTCCAATGCTGTGCGCTGCGTGAGCGTCTGCTGGAGATGGAGCGCGAGGAGTGGCTGGAGCCGCTGGCGGATGCGTTCTACCGTCTGGGCAATCTCTATGTGCTCGCGGAGCAGTACGAGCATGCCGAGGGCTGCTACATGAGGAGTCGCGAGCTCTTTGATGAGTCCATCGAGAGCAATGAGGAGGATGAAGATGATCTGGTGGGACTCGCATCACTGCTCAACAATCTGGGACGTCTCTACCATCTGACGGATCGCTACAGCGAGGCGGAGGATGCGTATCTGCTCTGCCGCGAGATCCGCACTCAGCTAGCGGAGGCTGATCCCGAGACCTATGAGCTGGATTTGGCGATTGCGCTATTCAACCTCGGGCTGCTCTATGAGGCGGCGCAGCTGCCTAATGAGGCGCTGGAGGCGTGGGAGAGTAGTCTGCATCATTACCGCCGTTTGGAGCTGCAGCAGCCTGGTAGCTATGGGGATGATATCGCGTCGCTCAGTGAGTGGATCGCGCAGCTGCGCGGGAGTTGAGGAGGCTCTCAGGAGGCGCACGGGGGCATTTTTTGATTGCCATTTCAGGGCAAAGTCGTTAAAATGTCCCCAAGCTTCTTTTTACGAAAGGGCTATCATCAGATCACTATTATGAATAACCTCAAGCGATTCGTTCTCGTCGGAGCCCCTGCGTCAGGCAAGGGGACTCAGTCCAACTTCCTCTCAGAAACCTACCATCTCAAGCCTCTGAGCACGGGTGCTCTGCTGCGCTCGGAAATCGCCGCTGGCACCCAGCTCGGTCTCGAAGCCAAGAAGTACATGGATGCGGCGATGTTCGTCCCCGATGAGGTGGTCAACGGTATGGTCACCAACTGGCTGGGTGAGAACAAGGAAGAGGGCTGCCTGCTCGACGGATACCCCCGCACGGTGTCTCAGGCCGAGACGCTGGATACCAACCTCACAGCACTGGACATGGCGGTCGACATCGTGGTCTACCTCAATGTCTCGCTGGAGCTCATTCAAGCTCGTATGATGAAGCGCAAGGCCTGCCCCGCCTGTGGTGAGACCACGCGCAATGGTGAAGAAAACTGCCCCAAGTGCGACGGTCCTATGATCGTGCGCTCGGATGACAATCCTGAGGCCTTCGCAAAGCGCTGGCAGGATTATGAGACTCTCACGGTGCCTGTCATCGACTACTACAAGCAGCAGGGCAAGGTCGTGCAGGTGGATGTTTTTGAAGAAGGTGAACCCGAAGACGTCTCCGCCCGCATCGCGGCTGCCATCCGCGCCTACGCGAAGGGCTAATACCTGATTTAGATTCCAGAAATTCAAAAACACTCTAGTCTTATCGGATTAGGGTGTTTTTATATTTTGTATGCAATGTGTGTTGTATTAAATTGTCCATAGTTAGTGTGTTATGTGAAAAATCATTCGAGCGAGGTATTTCTCTAGACGCGAGTGTTTGCTTTTGTTAGATTGCTTGCGCATGAAAAACGCAACTTTCGCTGCTCTCGCAGCAACTATCCCTGCCCTCATCCTTTCCTCCTGCTCTGACAACAGCCCTGTCGACATCGCCAAGGAAATGGCCTCCGTCGTCACCGAGGCGACTGAGCTGTGCAAGCAAGTCCAAGAAGGCAAGAAGCAGGCTTCTGATGTCGCAGGTGACATCACCGAGCTGGCTACAAGCTACGCCGAGCTGAAGGATCAGGTCGCCAAGATCTCCCAAGACGCCGCTAGCAACGAAGACGCCGTCAAAGAGATGGGCGAGTTCGCCGTCAGCGAGGAAGGCAAGAAGATGGCAGCCGATCAATTGAGCAATCTCAAGGTGATCGCAACCGTCTACGCAACTACACAGGACGCGAAGCTCAAGGAAGCTCTCGGCAAGTTCCTCGGACGCTAAGATTTTTTTTTATTAGTTCTTCACAAAAGGCTCATCCTGCTAGCAGGATGAGCCTTTTCTCTATGGGGTGAAGGGGGAGAAATATCAACTCCAGGTCAGCACGGTGAGGAAGAGGATCATGTGCAGGGAGGCGAGCCCGAGCAGGGGGTTCATCTTCTTGTTGGCGGGCGTGCGGGTGATCTTGAGCAGCAGGAAGCCGGCTAGCAGGATGGGGGCGCACCAGATGGAGCTCCACTGCATGTCGGGCAGGAAAAAGGCGGTCTGCTTGAGCGTGAGGTAGGGCGCGATGAGGAAGGCGACGGCGAGCCCGCGCGCCCGCGCATCGCCGAGGCGCACGGCGAGTGTGCGCTTGCCCGTGGAGGCGTCCTCGACGCGGTCGCGGATGTTGTTGATCTCTAGGAGCAGGCAGCAGAGTAGCCCTGTCTGGATGCCGAGGATGATGCCCGCGCCATAGATCATGGCATAGTGGGGCTGCCAGCCTACTTGGATGTAGAGCGTGCCGAGCACGGCGATGAGTCCAAAGAAAAGCAGCACAAAGAGCTCGCCGAGTCCGCGGTAGGCGAGGGGGTAGGGACCACCTGTGTAGGCGTAGGCGAGTAGCAGCGAGGGGATGCCGATGGCGACGATGGGCCAGCCCGCATTGATGATGAGGGGCAGCGCACAGAGGCAGGCGAGTAGCAGGAAGACGCAGGCTGCGAGCTTGACACGTCTCGCGCTCATGTCACCGCTGGCGGTGATGCGGCGCGGGCCTTGGCGCTTCGCGGTGTCGGCTTGTTTCTCCGCGTCGAGGGCGTCGTTGAAGAGGTTGCAGCCGATCTGGATGCAGATAGCGGAGAGGAGGGTGAGTAGCGCGAGGGTGCTATTCAGTGTGATACCGAGCTCGGGATGTGCCTCGGCGTAGCGTGAGACGATGAGGGCGCCCGCCCAGACGGGGACGATGATGGCGGGTAGGGTCTTGGGGCGCGTGGCGAGGAGGAGGGATCGGAGAGAGGACATGGTTTTGTTGTGTGGGGAGGAGGCGAGCTACCTAGTCGCTAGTTCATGGGGCAACCACGGCTTGCGTACATGACGGACTCTATCTCATCAAGTGAGGAGCATGTACTTCCTTTCGTTGAATGAAAAATAAGATTTCTCACCCAACAAAAGAAAGGTTTAATATGATGATTCTAATTATGAGCGCGGCACGTTCGGTAAGAGCTCAACGCGCAAGCACAAGTGCCTCACCCGACGTGCCGTAGGCGGTGACGGCGCGCACCGCGAGGCGGTCGGCAGCTCCTATCATGGCTGGGGTGAGTGTGACGCGTGTCTGGCTCCCCGGCAGCGTGCAGATGCCGTACCAGTAGCCGCCGATGCGGGCTTGGACGAACCACTTGCGCGCGTAGCGATCACCGGGTGTCCATGCGAGTGTGACGTTGCTGCCCCGCGGGGTGGCGACGACCTGCGCGGGGCGCGCGGGCGGCGTGCGGTTCAGCCATGGCATGGCGGGAGGCAGAGCGGCGCTGCCATAGCGTGAGGCGAGCTCGCGCTTCACTCCTCCGCGATTCTGCGCGAGGGATTTCCAGCTCCAGTAGAGCTGCCCCGCGCTCTGCTTGGCGAGGCTGCGCGAGTAGTCGATCTGGCGTCCTATCTCGGAGGCGGGGCGGCCGGGGTCTTCGCTGCTGTTGATGCGTGAGCTCGCGATGCCGGGCCAGACGGGGCGTGCGGACGTGAGGCTGCTCCACCACTGCATGAGTCGCGTGTAGCTCTGAGGACCGTTGATGCGCCAGTAGAGCTGGGGGGCGAGGTAGTCCACCCAGCCGTTGCGCAGCCACTTTGCCGAGTCGCAGGCGAGGTGGTCATAGGCGCTCACGCCTGCTTCTACACCACGAGGCACGCCGGGCTTCCAGATGCCAAAGGGGCTGATGCCGACGCGTACCCAGGGTTTGGTTTTTTTGATGTTCTTGTAGAGCGAGTGGACGAAGTTGTCAATATGCGCGCGCCGCTGGCGGGGGCTCTGCCCATCGCTGATGTTGTGATGCGGTGGGTAGGGGTAGAAGTAGTCATCCAGATGCACGCCGTCAATATTGTAGCGTCGCACGACGTCGAGGATGACGCGCATGACATGCGCGCGCGCCGCGCTGCTGGCGGGGTTGAGCATGGTGGTCGAGCCCGCGCGCTTGATGTGGCTGCGCAGCGTCTGGCTGACATGCCCGCGGCCGACGCCCTTTGACCCCGTGGTGGCGCGGAAGGGGTTGAACCACGCGTGGAGCTCGAGTCCGCGTTTGTGCGCCTCGGCGACGGCAAAGGCGAGCGGGTCATAGCCGGGGCTCCTGCCAGGTCCACTCAGCCATGCACTCCATGGCTCGAGCGATGAGCTGTAGAGCGCGTCGCTCGTCGGGCGGATCTGGAGGATGACGGCGTTGAGCCGCATGCGCGCCGCGTTGTTGAAGATATTGATGAGCTCGGCGCGCTGCGCGGCAGCACTGAGACCTGAGCGCGAGGGCCAGTCGAGATTATAGACGCTGGCGACCCAGACGCCGCGGAATTCCTGCGCAGGTCTCCCCGCGCGCTCCGCGACAGGCCGCCATGCCCATGCGGGCGTGAGCGTGCTGGCGCAGAGGAGGGCGGCGAGGGAGACCTTTTTGATGAATCCTAGTTTGGTGACTTGTTGTGAAAGGGAAAATGCATTCATGCTCTATTGTGTGAGGGTTGGACGCACAGATAGTAGCACAAGTCAAAAAATATTACGAGTCTTCTAGCTGTCCTTCTGTGTCAGGCGCGCGATAGATCTCGGCTCCCAGCATGATGAGCTTGTCATCGAGCAGCTCGTAGCCGCGGTCGATGTGGTAGAGACGGTGGATCTCCGTTGTGCCTTCTGCCGCGAGGGCGGCGAGCACGAGGGCGGCGGAGGCGCGCAGATCGCTCGCCATGACGGGAGCACCTGAGAGACCAGGGCCGCCTGTGATGAGGGCGGTGCCCGAGTCGACTTTGATCTGTGCGCCCATACGCTTGAGCTCAGCGCAGTGCATGAATCGCTGGGGGAAGATGGTGTCGCGTACCACACTGAGACCAGGCGAGAGGGCAAAGAGGGCGGTCATCTGCGCCTGCATGTCGGTGGGGTAGCCAGGGTAGGGGGCGGTGACGATGTTGCCCCCTATAGGATCTGCACCGGGCTTGACAAGCACGCTGGTGCCTGCTTCGTTGAACTCAACCGTGTGCCCGCACTCGAGCAGCAGCTCAGTGATGGCGGTCATGTGCTCGCGGCAGACGCGGTTGAGGCGCACGCCCTCGTCGGGATCGCCCATGAGCGCAGCCGCGACCATGAAGGTGCCCGCCTCGATGCGGTCAGGGATGACGGTGTGGTCACAGCCGTGGAGTTTTTCTACTCCATGAATGGTGATGGTGCGTGAGCCCGCACCCTCGATGCGTGCGCCCATGCTGTTGAGACAGTTCGCCAGATCAATGACCTCGGGCTCGCGGGCGGCAGACTCGATGATGGTCGTGCCCTGTGCGAGGACGGCGGCCATCATGAGATTGTCCGTGCCCAGCACGGTAGGTCCATTCTCACCGCGCATGTCGACGGTGGTGCCGATGAGCCCATTGGGGGCTTCGATGTGGAGATTGCCACCCCTGACGCGGACGCGGGCACCCAGCGACTGGATGGCGCGTAGGTGGAGATCTACGGGGCGATCGCCAATCACGCAGCCACCGGGCAGCGGGAGCGTGCAGCGATGCATACGCGCCATCATGGGACCGAGAAGACAAATAGAGGCGCGCATCTTGCGCACCTGCTCATAGGACGCACTCGCTCCGATCCCATTGGCGGATGAGATACGCACTGTGCCGCTGGATCGCTCGACGGAGGCTCCTAGCTGGCTGAGGATCTGGATCATGTAGTTAGTGTCTGAGACGTCGGGGAC
The DNA here is from genome assembly GCA_964371115.1 of uncultured Akkermansia sp. Lineage (GTDB taxonomy): Bacteria > Verrucomicrobiota > Verrucomicrobiia > Verrucomicrobiales > Akkermansiaceae > Akkermansia. The sequence continues at coordinate 7,743 of CAYJLP010000053.1, forward strand.
GCGACTGATACGCACCGGTTCATCCGTGAGCAGGGCGGCGGCTAAGATGGGTAACGAGGCATTTTTTGAGCCACTGATATTGACCGCTCCTTTGAGTCGGTGTCCGCCCTTGACGATGAGTTTGTCCATGTCGTGTGGATGTGATGAGATGATAGCGTATTGAGTTAGACCCGTGGATAGGGGAGGTTTATGGAGCAACTCTAGCAAATATTGCTCCCTACATCAAGACAATACTCACGTGGAGCTCTGAGATTGTAGCAATTCTCTCGCGCATTTATAGAAAGTCAAAATGTTATGCAGGTATAGGGAATTCCACACGTCGCTTGAATAGCGACTGTATCACAGAGGCTCAGCCTTGACAAGGAGGCTCTCTCTGGGCTATGATGCAGGCACATGAAGACACACAACATTGCCATCCTTGCTGGTGACGGTATCGGACCTGAGGTCATGGACGAAGCTCTCAAGGTGCTCACTGCCGTGGAGGAGAAGTTCCAATTCGCAACAAAGCTCGAGTCCTGCTACGTCGGCGGCGCTGCTATTGACAACTGTGGCAAGGCTCTGCCCGATGAGACGCTGCGCGCCTGCGAGCAGGCCGACGCGATTCTCTTTGGCTCTGTCGGCGGTCCGAAGTGGGACAGCCTGCCCGCTGATGAGCGCCCTGAGCGCGGCGCGCTGCTGCCTCTGCGCAAGCATTTCTCCCTCTATGCGAACCTGCGCCCCGGTATCTGCATGGCCGAGCTCGTCGATGCGTCGCCTGTGAAGAATGAGATCATCAAGGGGGGCTTTGACATCCTCTGTGTGCGCGAGCTCACGGGTGGTATGTACTTTGGCGAGCCCAAGTTCTACGGAGAGCGCGACGGCGAGATCATCGGTATTGACACGCTGGTCTACCGCAAGAGCGAGGTGGAGCGCATCGCGCATGTCGCTTTCCAAGCCGCGCAGGGGCGTGACAAGCGTCTGTGTAGTGTGGACAAGGCGAATGTGCTCTCCTCCTCCATCATGTGGCGCGACACCATGGAGGAGATCGCACCCCAGTATCCCGATGTGACGCTCAGCCACATGTATGTGGACAATGCCGCCATGCAGCTCGTGCGCAATCCGCAGGAGTTCGACGTGATGGTGACGGAGAATACCTTCGGCGACATTCTTTCCGACGAGATGGCGATCATCTGCGGCTCTCTGGGTATGCTGCCTAGTGCCTCGCTGAGTAACGGCAAGTCTGAGAAGAGTTTCTTTGGCATGTATGAGCCCTCGGGTGGCTCCGCTCCTGACATCGCAGGGCAGGGGATTGCTAATCCTATCGCGCAGATCCTCTCACTCTCCATGCTGCTGCGCTACTCCTGCATGGAGGCAGCAGCGGCAGACGCGATTGACGCGGCTGTACGCAGCGTGATTGCCGCGGGCTACCGCACGGGTGACCTCGCACGTGGTGCTGAGGGCGAGATCCGCGTTGGCACGGCTGGCATGGGGGACGCCATTGTCGCGGCTATTGTTACGGCTTAAGGAGATCATTTAAAAATTATCAATAAAAAAGCCCCTCTCGCATGTGAGAGGGGCTTTTTTAGCTATGTAAATTAATTTAGCAGGAATAGTTGACAGGCTCTTCTGTGATCGTCACATCATGGGGATGGCTCTCCTTGAGACCGCCCGATGTGATGCGGACGAAGCGCGCGTTGGTACGCAGCTCATCGAGGCTACGAGCCCCGACATAGCCCATGCCTGAGCGCAGACCGCCGACGAGCTGGAAGAGCACGTCGCCGAGCATGCCCTTGTAAGGTACGCGAGCTTCTACGCCCTCAGCGACCATCTTGCCGCTGGCATTCTGACCGTAGCGGTCACCTGAGCCTGCCTTCATGGCGCTCAGTGAGCCCATGCCACGGTAGGTCTTGAAGTAGCGACCCTGCTGATGCACCACCTGACCAGGGCTCTCCTCGCAGCCTGCGAGCATACCGCCCATCATGATGAGGTCGGCACCTGCGGCGAGTGCTTTCACCACGTCGCCTGAGTAGCGGATGCCGCCGTCGGCAATCACCGTCACACCCGCGGGGCGTGCGATCTTTGCTACTTCTTGGATCGCGGTGAACTGGGGCATACCCACGCCGGCGATCACACGCGTCGTGCAGATCGAGCCAGGCCCCACGCCCACCTTGATCGCATTCGCACCGGCGGCGATGAGATCGCGTGCGCCGTCTTGCGTCACCACATTACCCGCGACAACGGGCTTGTCCGAGAGCTCGCGCAGCTTCTCAATCACATGCAGCACGCGCGTCGTGTGACCCGTCGCCGCATCAATGAAGAGCGCATCTGCACCTGCTTCTAGCAGAGCCTGAGCGCGCTCGAGGAACTCGGGACCGGGTCCCACAGCTGCGCCGCAGCGCAGACGGCCGAACTCATCCTTCGTTGACTCTTGGAAAATCTCGCGCTTGCGAATGTCTGTCTCCGTGATGAGACCTGCCAGATGGCCATTCTCATCGACGAGAGGCAGCTTCTCGATGCGATTCGTGTAGATAATCTTGCGTGCCTCCTCGGGAGTCGTACCGGGGGAGCCTGTGACGAGACGCTCGAGAGGCGTCATGGTGTCAGAGACCAGCATGGCCTCGAGCTCGCGGCCTTCGAACACGCGCATATCGCGCCCCGTGATGATCCCCTCGAGCTTGCCATTCTCATCAATGACGGGGAAGCCGGAGAACCCGCAATCATCCATGATACGCTTCACGCCGCTGAGGCGCATATTGCGGGTCACGGTGATGGGATTAGTGATCACGGCATTTTCAAATCGCTTCACGCGGGCTACGAGAGCCGCTTGATCCTCAATGCGATTGTTACGATGGATGACACCGAGTCCACCCTCACGCGCCATGGCAATGGCCATCTCGGCCTCTGTCACCGTATCCATGGGGGCAGAGAGGATGGGCAAGCGCATAGAAAAGCCCCCCACGAGTCGGGAGGAGGGGTTGGCTTCTGTGGGAAGCATGGTGCTCAGGCAAGGCAGCAGGAGCACGTCGTCAAAGGTCAATCCAAGTTGTATAGCGTCCATGTCCAAGGTTACTTGAAATGGGGGGGCGATGCAAGTCCAAAGTAAAAAAATCATCGGTATGACAGGGCGTATGGAGTGGCGCTTTTCTAGCTGATGTAGCAAATGTAGCGGTGGCATCATGATAAGAATGCGAAGCATTCTGGATTCTTAAGGTCTCGACCTTAAGCGATCTCTGGCGATCGTTCGCCAGCAGGGTGACGGGACAGAGTCCCGTCGGGCGCACCGCAGGTGTGCGCCCCAGCGTCAAGGAGGCGCTAGCCTCCGCAGGGCGTCAGTACCGCTCCAGCACACATGCCCGCGCGGCAAACCCTGAATGGTAGCCACAGCCTACACTGACGCCCCGTTTATCTGCGCGCGAAGCGCGACTCTTATCTACTGCAGCAAACGCCTTGCGTCATCACAGTTGCTACTTCAGTAGTGACGCTTCGCGTTTACGACGGTAGACAATAGGCGCGCTTCGCGCGCGGAAGAACGGGGGCGTCAGTTTGCGGCGTTGCCACCATGCAGCATTTGCCACGCGGGCGCGTTCTTATAGATCTGAACTGACGCCCATCGGAGGCTGAGCCTCCTCGCTACCGTGGGCGCACACCTGCGGTACGCCCGACGGGGCTGGCCCCGTCACCCCACTGGCGAACGATCGCCAGAGATCGCTTAAGGTCTATCCTCAGAGTTCTCGCTACGCGAGAACCGCCCAAGATGTGTCTTGGGCTCTCTTCGTCTCGTTTTGCTCTCTAGCAAAACGGCTTAAGAATCTCAGATGTTACGCATCTTTTTGCATATTGCGACCGTGCATCTTGATACGCTCCCGATACGCTGCCCCCAATTCTCCTTGACAAGCCTCCGCCTGTCTGGTAGATACTGAAAGGACATGAAGATTACTTCACTATTCCTCACCGTCCTCATCAGCTCTGCTTGGGCCAGCGAAAGCTTCGAGCAAGCCCCCAAAGGAGCTGTCTCCACACTCAAAACCGCCTACGGCACCCTCAGCGCCGAGGCAGGCAGTGCCGAGATTCTGAAAAACAAAGGCCGCACAGGCAAGTCCTCCCTGCGCCTCCTCGGCGGACAGGGCAAGCAAGTCAAACTCAAGCTCAAAAAGCCTCTGACCAAAGACACCCTCTTCCAAGCATGGAGCGAGCGTTGGACCAGCCGTGGCCCCTTCGAAGTCATCGTCTCCGCTCAGACTGCTGGCGGCGTCAAGCAGCTCGTCAAGCACACGAAGCAAGGCACCGGTGGCTTCAACCACCAGTACAAGCTCACCATCCCCAAGGGCACCACTGAGATCATCTTCACCACCAACACCGCCGACGGCGGCGGCGTCATCCTCGACGATCTCGCCCTCCACTCCGGCAAGCAGATCATCCGCAATGTCACGATAGCAGACCCTGGTGCCTACCCTATCATGAAGCGCGCCGAGGTCAACCCCGTCGTCCGCTTTGACATCAAGTCCCAAGGCGCCGAGGGCAAGGGCATTGAGAGCCTCGTTGTCACTGTGCAGCCCTCCAACGCCATCACCTCACTCGCCCTGCGCGCAGGAGATTCCAATGGCTACAACTTCAACGGTCAAAAGCCCCTCGCCATCGCAAAGCCCGATGCCAGTGGCAAAGTCACGTTCAAAGGTCCCATCACCGTCCCCCCAGGGGAGACGACATTCTGGCTTGACGCCACCCCTGCCAAAGACGCGAAGGTAGGCACCGAGATCACCTTCTCCGACATCAATTGTGTCGCCGGTGGCAAGGCCTACAAGAGCAGCGACGCCGTCACACAGGACATCGGCTACCTCGTCGCCACTGGCGGTGAGCCTGTCAAGCAGGTCGATGGTAGCATGCGCGTGAGCAAGTGCTTCCGCATCCCTGGTCTCATCGTCACGGCCAAGGGGAGCCTCGTCGGTGTCACCGACGCACGCTATAATCACTCAGGCGACCTCTGTGCCGACATCGACGTCGCCGTCATGCGCTCCACCGATGGTGGTCTCACATGGACAGATCCCGAGGTGAACATGGACATCGGCCCTGGTGGCAACAACGGCTGCGGTGACCCCTGCATCCTCCAAGACGCAAATGGCCGCATCTGGGTACAGGCGCTCGGCACCCACTTCTCCGGTGGTGCGTCGCTCTTCACCTCCAAGAAGGGCAACGATCCCAAGACCACAGGCCAGTGGTACATGACCTACAGCGATGATGACGGCAAGACCTGGACCAAGCCCAGCGACTACGTCAACCCCACGAAGCAAATCAAGAAAGACGAGTGGGATATCATCCTCGCAGGCCCCGGCAGCGGTATCACGCTCAAGGACAAGACTATCGTCTTCCCCGCCCAGATCTGGAACCGCGACGCGAAGCCCAATGCCGCCTCGACCATCTGCTACTCCAAGGACGGAGGCAAGAACTGGGTCTATGGCAATCCCCTCCCACGCCGCACCTCTGAAAGCCAGATCGTGCAGCTCAAGGACGGCTCCATCATGATCAACGCCCGTGACGAGCAGCGCAGCGGCAAGCGTGCTGTCTTCATCACCAAGGATCTTGGCAAGACCTGGACCGCGCATGAGACCAACCTCAACACTCTGCGTGAGCCCGTCTGCCAAGCCTCGCTCATCGCCATTGATAGCAAGAAATATGGTCGCGTGCTGCTCTTCTCCAACCCTGATGCAGGGAGCCGCAAGCACATGACCATCAAATTCTCGCTTGACGAAGGCAAGACATGGAGCAAAGGCTACGTCTACGACACCCGCGACGGCGCAGGCTACTCCTCGCTCGCCCTCATAGATGAGAAGACCGTTGGTGTTTATTACGAAACCTCGCAGGGACACGTCCAGTCGGGACGCAACTTTGGCATCAGCTTCCTGCGCATCCCTCTGGATGACATCATGGCAGCGAAATAACCTTTACCTTAACTAAATACACATATGAGACACGCACCACTAGTCATCGCGACCGTGAGTGCGTGTCTGCTATTGCAGCAGGCACGCGCTCAGCAAACCCCCACAGGCTTCACCGTAGGAGGTATGCCAGGGTTCAACGTTGAAGAAATGAGCCGCCGCCTGCTGCAGGAGAACCTGCAAGAGGAGCTGCAACTGCTGACCCGCGTTGAGCAGCTGCTTGGGCAGGAGAAGCCTGCGGAGCAATTGGCTGAGATACAGAAGCTCGTAGCACAGCTCAAGGCCGTGCATGACAAGCGCCCTGAGCTCGTGAGTAGCGCAGGAGCGGCTGGAGGTGCGATGATGCGCACGCAGAAGCCTGATCGACGCGGTCTGGAGGTGAAGATCGCGGCCTTGCGTGAGAAGCATGCGGCGGACAGCGGATTGAGTGCCGTGCTGCGTGAGCTGCCGATGCAAGTTGTGTCGGATGCGGAGCGCATTGCGGGGCGTGATAAGCTCGCGTCGCTGGTGAAGCAGAACTTTGAAGCGTACTCGATGCAGAGGGACGCGATCGTGGGGGCGAAGGATGCGGCGACAGCCTTGGCGGCGGTGAAGGCGATCGAAGCGGCTCGGGCGAAGCTGGGGCAGCTGGAGCAGGAGATAGCGCAGCTGGGGGATGTTTACCTGACGCGTGAGGATTTGCAGCAGGTGCAGACGCCGTTTCGTGAGGGATGGCAGGGCTTGCGTGAGGAGATCGTGCGTGAGCGTGATCGCGTGATGCAGGCGGACTGCTATGGGGTGAAGGAGCTGGAGGCGCTGCTGCCGCGCTGAGGCGCATGAGCTTAATCTGACCCACCCGCGAAAGAAATTAAGCCTGCACTGACCCACCCGTGAAAGAAATTGGATTCTTAAGCCATTTTGCATGCCAAAATGAGACGAAGAAAAGGCAGGACACCTCCTGCCTGGCCTGAGCGAAGCGAAGGTGATGAGGATAGACCTTAAGCGATC
>CAYJLP010000054.1:0-14624 GCA_964371115.1 uncultured Akkermansia sp.
AAATGCACGGTTTTTGGGCATATATTGCCCATTTATGGGCACTTATTATACCAAATTTATATCATTTGTCACTTGTAATAAGCCTATTCTGATTTATTCAGTGGACATTATTATAGTGTTTCTCGTAGTTGTTGCCAGAATTCGTTGCTCAGCACGTAGGTGACCACCAGTTCGAAGTCCTCGGCACTGATCGGTTTCCCTTGATCATCCCAGAGCTTGAAGCGAAAGCGCACGTGACTCGCATTGGATTGAAACGCATAGCTCTTTTGCTGCCATTCTGTGCTGGCAAAGAGCGACAGGGAGACAGCCGACATGCTGCTATCACGCCAAATATCGGCGAGCAGATCGTCATCATCTCCATAGAAGAAGGTCTGATGCAGCAGGGTCACTTTCACCCGGTGGGCGATGCTCCAGCGGAAGCTCATGCGGGTGCTTCTCGCGCTCATGCTGTTTTGATACACCTTTGAGGAGTTGACGTCTTCGGGGTTCGCATCATTGCCTATCTGCAACTTATAATAGAAGTCATAGCTCGAGCTCAGCCCCTTGCTCTCGATCTCCACGCTGTAGCGGCGATCACTGAGGAAGTCTGAGGTGAGCTGCAGCGCACGCTCCACCTCGACTCTTTGTCTCGCACTCAGGCACTTTGGCTCTGTGTTGATGTAGGCGCGTATGGCCTGCTTGCGGGCACGCGTGTACTCGTAGGGATTGCCCCTATAGTTATGCGCGAGGATGCCGTCTATCTTTTCCTTGCCAAAGATCTGCTCATAGGTGACCGTGAGTGTGTCTGGTAGGCTAGAGGAGAGGCTGCATTGATAGACCTCGACGAGCTGCTCGTACTCATCCCATTTTTCCTTCGATTGTAGGCTGCGCAGCTGGGTGATGATGTCGAGGAGGCGTGCATCGAGGCTCGCTCTGTAGGCTTCTGTACTCTGCACCCACTGCTCGAGGATGCGCGCGCGAAAGTCTGGCTGCTTGGCGATGAGCGCATCATACTCAGCGCGTAGACGCGGCACACTTTCGTCCGTCAGCGGCTCTAGTGCGAGCTTGCTGAGCTGATCTCGAACATAGATTTCTCTGTTCTCATAGGTCTCATGCCAGCCTGTCTGCGATATTCCTTGCGCGTGTACCATCTGCTGCTCACTCTCATCGAGCAGCAGCAGCAGCCATACAGCCACTCCTACCAAGGCGCTCACGATGAATAAATACAGCAGGCGTGTCGAGCGACGCTTGCTCTGCGCGAGATCACGCAGGGGGCTGAAGAGATCGAGAAAGGCATCAGATGCCAACCCCAATGCTCCGTCTGGCTGCCCATAGGAGCTCACGCGACTCAAGTGGAGGGTGGCGTAGCGGCGCATGCACGCGAGCTCATGGCTATACTGCTGCTCGAGCTCATCTAGCAGCCTCGCCCCCCCCTCATCTCCCATGTAATCGGGACTCTCATCAAGCTTTGTCAGCACGAGGCAGAGGGCGGCTTGCTGAGCTCGTTGTTGATAGTAGTCCTGCAGGAGATGGATCAGGGGGACAAAGAGTGTGTCCGAGCTCTGCATCAGCTGCTGGTCAAAAAAATAGTATATATAGTCGCACTCGTTGATAAAGGGGCGCATCTGCTCAAGTAGCTCGCCATCTGAGCGCATGTAGCCCTGATGAAAGAGCTCACCGGGGATGTCGATGAACTCGATGCTCAATCTCTCATCACGCCTCCAGACTATGCTGCCTCGAAAGCGGCGCACACTCGTCGTGGAGGGGGCTTTGCTGCCCGAGATGATGCTCTCCGCATAGCTATCAAGCAGGCTGCCCGACTTGAGTTCATCATCGAAGCAGGCTTCAAAGTGGATGTGCTCTGCGCGCGTGCGATAGAGGGCGGCGAGGAAGGTGGTCTTGCCCACCTGTGTGTCGCCCAAAAAGCAGATTCTGTAGGGTTCGGACATCGTGTTTTTTTTGGGGGATTAGATTGTTTTTTTGCTAAAGCGCGCCTGAAGCACGATTTTGAAGAACAGATACAGAGCGAACAGGGCAAAGAGGAAAATCCCAATGATATAGAGTCCCTCTGAGCGCAGCAGCTCGAGAAAGCCCCCTGTCCCCTCTACCAAGCCCTCCTTGAGCATCGGGATGCTCCCTGCTATCACGTCACTCGTCGCACGTGCCAAACTCTGAGAAAAGCCCTCCATAATCGCGCCCCGATGCGGCCACGTGCGGTAGTACAGCTCGACACTCACCAGAGTGAGGGCACTGAGGCGGAAGAGCGGACGCTGCATGGACGGCGGCAGCACACGCCATGCGATGGACAAACCTCGCGCGATAAAGACTATAGGGCGGAAGGTAAGCCTGCCGATGCGCCATACGGCCGAGCTGCCTCCCCGCGCGCTGCTCATCAGCTTGCCCGCCATCAGGCGCGATGTACCTCTCAAGCTCAATGCCTTCTCAAATCCATGAGCGGCCTCGGTGCGCGTGCGACCACGCAGGGCAGCGCGATGCAGTGCTTGGGAGCCAGTCTTCGCGGCCGACTTGACCGAGACCTTGACAGCACTCTTGCCAGCTGTCGTCACGACGCTCGATGAGCCAAAGGAGGCGATGGCAAAACCGATCTCTGCGACCTCGACTCCTGCCCAGCCGAGCTCATCCCAGCTCAGGGGGTAGCCCTGCTGGATATTCTCCGCCATCCTATACAGCGCCCCTCCGGGGAAATACTCCAGCCAGTGCCCCTGCTTGGGCTCGCCCTCACCGGTGAGCTCCTTGTCTAGATAGCCTCGCCAATCCTCGCTGGAGAGATGATTCATCCCCTCCTCATCATGTAGAGCGAGGTAGGCGATCGCGCGAAAATCCCGCGCCAGCACCTGCTCAAAGCGATGATCCGAGCCATACTTCTCCAGCACATAGAGTGCGATCTCTTTGTAGCGAGAGACCGCCTCGATACCATTGTGGACGGACTGGGGGTTGATCGCTGAGAGCTCATCGCGAGATGCATTGATAATCAGATGGGTGATTCCATCTGGCGAGTACTTCGCGAGGATATCGCGAGCCTTCTCCCAGTGGAGTTGGTAGATGAGCAGCGCATTGGACTCCATCCCGATGAGTATCCAGACGTTCTTATCCTTTTTGTAGAGCGAGACGACGTCTTTGATAAAGCGCCTCTCGCCCCCGACGTGCAAAGCCTTCTCGTAGAGTTCGATGTTGGCGAGCAGCACATCGACGCATTCTGAGGGCGGGGCTTGCGTCTGGGTCTGGATGGATTCAATCGCGTCACCATAATCGCGGTACATCGCATATATCAGAGGGATGTGTGCTACGAGCTCCTCAGAGGGGATGATCTCTTTGCTCTTCGCGGTCGTGGTCTCTATCCGAGACTCGCTCTGCCATCGCTTTACGAGAGCCTCCGTGTAGGCTGCCATGGAGGGGTAGCGTTCGCAGAGCTCTATGTAGTCCTTTGTAACGACTTGGGGGAGCAGCGAGTGGGTCTCATCGTGCTCCATATCTTGTACATCATAGAGCGAGAGCATCAGCAGCGCATCGCCTAGCCAGGCGACGCGCTCTCGATAATACTCCCATGCGCGCAGCGACTCCGTGCGCTCATCGAGACGCAGTGTGCGGTAGATCTCTATGGAGAAGGGATGCTGACAGACAGCCGCCCATGTCTTGCCCCCCTCACTCTGAGCGCGCTGCTGATCGTGTATGAACTGAGCCGTATAGGACTCCATGATCAGGCGCTGTGCAGCCGAGAGCCCCGCGCCTGATTGGCGCGCGGCGAGCAGGGAGAGATAATTCTGCGCATCGTGGCTCAGCAGCCCTCGCCCCGCTAGGGAGAGTGAGGCGAGCTGGACGACACGATCAGCAGTCGTGCTGCCTGGGGCGAGGTCGCGCACGAGCGTATCAAAGGCGGACTGCTGGTAGAGCTCTTCATAAAAGACGCCGCCAGAGTTCACAGCTGCGGCTCCATACTGTGAGGCGAGTGCCTGCATGCGTCGATGCGCGGCAGGATTTTGCGATGCGAGCGTGTCGAGTAGCGCGCTTGCCTGTACTTGGGAAGAGGAGCTCCTCTCATAGTTGATATAAAAGCCATAGAGCAGAAAACCTGCCGCGATGAGGACTAGCCCCGCCCAGAGATATTTGGTTGTGAGCAATCGAAAAAGAGCGAACATAATAGTCAGGATCAGTAGGAGTAAAATATGTTATTTTGTACTACAAGTCAAGGTGAATACTTGGCATCGAGTGGCTTATATGTCATTCAAACGCATGAGGGAGGCGTCGCGACAAATACCTTGACTTTTTCTTTTCGCCTTGGTACAACGCGGCTTTCGTCATGAATCTCCTCCTCATCCGTCACGGTCAGACTCTAGAAAACATCGCTCACGTCTGCCAAGGGCAGAGTGAGGGCACGCTCAGCCCACTGGGCATCGCTCAGGCAGAGGCTCTCGCCGAGCAGCTACACGACGAGCGGCTTGAGTATCTCTACACCAGTGATCTCACGCGCGCCGTGCACACCGCGGAGCTCCTCTTTGCCCAGCGCGACGGGCTCATCCTGCGCAAGGATCTGCGCCTCAGGGAGCGCAGCTTTGGTCCCTATGAGCGCAAGAAGCTCCCCGATCATCTCTACTTTGGTGATGAGTTCGACGGGGCAGAGTCCATCGCCTCCGTCCTCGCGCGCGCCGAGGATTTTCTCACCATGCTGCGCCGTGAGCACGTCTCCCAGCAGCTCGCCATCGTTAGCCATGGCATCACGCTACGCGCCCTCATCAGCCTGATTACTGGAAGAGACTTCTCCGACATCCCCATCCCTGAGAATTGCACCCCCTACCGCCTCAGCCTCTGAGGAGGCATCATTTTTTATGCTGAACTGTTGCTACGCCCTTACTGATGACTAATAGTCCTCCATTCAGCTGACAATCAAAGCACCTAAAGAACTCATATTCTAATAGATGGAGTTTTTTTCTTGCACTCTGACGCGTGATACCTTAGTATAGTATTGAATAGAGAAACACCTCTCAATCTCGTTATGAAAAAGAAAATCACCCAACTCACTGGCGTCCTCCTATCCACAGGACTGCTCAGCTCCTGCCTCATGGATCCCTACTATAGTACGGGCTCCTACTATGGCTCCTCGGGCTACATCGACTCGAGCTCGGCATGGGTCGCTGGCACCTATGACTCAGCTGGTATCCCCATCTATGGCTACGAATACGGCCGCCCCGTATATGGCTACACGGCCGCTGGTGTGGCTATCTTTGCCACGGCAGCTCTGACAGCTGCCTGCCTCGTACCCGACTGGGGCTTTGCGCCCTACTACCGTGGCTCATGGCGCTATCCTAGCTACGTAAGACGCTACCACGCGCCCCCACGCTATCCCAAGCATCATCGTCCGCATGTGCGCCCCCCGAAGCGCGTCAACAAGCATCACAACACGACGATCATCAACAACAATGTCAACTACAGGCCCAACAATCATAGACCCAACTACAGACCCAATAATAGACCAAACTACAAGCCCAACGCGGGCTCCAATAATAGGCCTAATTACAGACCGTCCAATCGTCCCAACAACAAGCCTAATTACAGGCCGACCAATCGTCCCAACAACAAGCCTAATTACAGGCCGACCAATCGTCCTAACAACAAACCTAATTACAGGCCAAACAACAACTCCAATCACAAGCCCAGCCCACGCCCCAGCGGAGGCGGAGGCGGTAGAGGGCCTCGCGACGTGAGATCTTAGCATAGAGCATCGGGACGGAGCCTGTGGCATGAGAAGCCCCGCTTCGCTTCGATAGCAAATCCTCCGCAACACCGTTTGATCAAAAATCAAACGGTGTTGTCTTTTCCTATCATTTCAAGCTTGCAAAGTATCACAAAAACTCTTATCATCTAGGAATAGTGCGCTCGTATCTCCTCAAACGTCTCCTGCTCATCCCTCTCACGCTACTCGGCGTGAGCTGTCTGGTCTTTTGCCTGACGCGACTCGTCCCAGGAGGACCTATTGAGCAAATGCTTCAACAGCAGGCCATCGCTGCCCTCGACGGCGAATCGGGCAGCCAGAGCAGCCTCCAGACCCAGATGAACGACGAGGAGCGCGAAAAGCTCGAGGAGATGTTCAACCTCCACGAGCCCACGTGGAAAGCCTACCTCCAGTGGCTCGGGCTACTCCCCCGCGAGCACGCCATTACCAAGGCGAGCTTCACCGAGGATCACAAAGCCTACCTCACCCTCCAAGCCTCCGCCAGCGCGCCGCTCCACATCGTCGAGATCCAGCGGCAGGGGATGACTCCCCACTACCTCCACGAGGACACGCTGCGTGCGGAGGGCTGGCACATCGAGCTACTCTGCCCCGAGCAGCTTGCGGCACGCGCCCAGAGGCGCGGCAGCCCCCCTACCGACGAGCTCCCCCCGTGGCAAGTGCGCGCCTACCAGCTCTCCTTTGACGGACTGCTGCAGGGCTCCTTTGGCAATTCCTACAAATACAACACCCCCGTCTGGGACATGATGATGGAGCGTCTCCCCGCCACGCTCTACCTCGGACTGCTCGGTGCCCTCGTCAGCTACGGCATCAGCCTACCTCTCGGCGTACTCAAGGCGATCTGGCACAAGTCGTGGTTCGACCACCTCAGCTCGGGGCTCATCTTCATCGGCTACGCCATCCCCGGATTCGCCCTCGGGGCTATCCTGCTCGTCTACCTCGGTGCGAGGCTGGAGTGGTTCCCCATCTATGGACTCACCAGCGACGACTTTGAGAGCATGAGCTGGCAGGAGCAGATCCTCGATCTCGCGTGGCACACCGTGCTGCCGCTGAGCTGCTACGTGATCTCCACCTTCGCCATGAACACCATGATGATGAAGAACAACCTCATGGAGAACCTCTCCGCCGACTACATGCGCACCGCCATCGCCAAGGGCTGCACCTTCCACCGCGCCGTCTACCACCACGCGCTGCGCAACTCCATCATCCCCATCGTCTCCACACTCGGTAGCATCATCGGTGTGATCTTCGGCGGCTCCGTGCTCATCGAGCGCATCTTCGACATCCAAGGCTTTGGCATGCTCAGCTACCAAGCCCTGCTCGACAAGGACTATTCACTCATCATGGGCACGCTCATGCTCAGCTCGTTCATCATCGTTGTAGGCAACCTCATCGCCGACATCTGCGTGGCGCTCATCGACCCACGCATCCGCTTTGGTGCATCTTCTTAGTTTTTTCTCTTTCATCAGACAATGCCCCCACGTCGCCTCATCGCCCTGCTGCTGCTGCTCGCCGTCCTACTCGCCTCCCTAGGCGAGCTCTGCGGCTGGCTGCTGCCCACGCTCTCGTGGGCCTTCACCGCGAGCCGTGAGCTGAGCCTCCTGCAGTGGGAGTATAGTGGCACGACGATTTACTGGTTTGGCTGGCTCTGTCAGCTGCTGCTCCTCGGACTCGCCCTATGGCTGCTGCTTCGCAAGCCCAAGGCGCGCGCCACAGAGTGGCAGGAGAAGTGGCAGCGATTCAAGAGCCTCAAGCGCGGCTACTACTCGCTGCTGCTGCTCGGCCTCATCCTGCTGCTCGCAGGGCTCGACCAGTGCCTCGTCGGGCAGCGCGCGCTCGTGCTCAGATACGACGGGGAGCTCTATTTCCCCGCCTTCACCCGCGCCATCTACCACGGCGAGGACTTTGGCCAGACGGGGCACCACGCCCTCGCCGAGGCAGATTATCTCGAGCTCGCACTCAGCAAAGAGCAGGGAGCGACTAGCAAGCTCGACTGGATCATCATGCCGCCCATCCCCCACTCCCCTGCCCAGTACCGAGGCGTGCCGCCCTCACAGGCACTCAGCCTGCGTGACGGCGTGCTCTACGAGGAGCATGAGGGAGAACTCGAAGCCTACAATGGCCAAGCCGCCCTCCTCTACCCCACGGGGCAGACGCAGCTGCGCTACCGCTACCGCAAGGGGCGCAAGGACGGCAGCGCGCAGGGCTGGTCGCCCGAGCGACGCGAGGTCTACTACGCCGAATACAAGGCTGGCACCCTCGTCACGGAGCGCTACACAGGAGCAGGCACACTCACCGACTACCTCCAGCCCCATACGGAGACGGGAGAGGCAAAAAAGCTCGTCAAACTCTACTACCCCCCCACCCCACCGCTCATCGGCGGCCACTGGCTGGGGACGAATAGCCAAGGCATCGACATCGTCGCCTACCTCTTCGCGGGCTTGCAGGTGAATATCAAAGCCATCCTCCTCTACCTGCCTCTCGTCTACCTCATCGGCGTGAGCGTCGGCATGCTCATGGGCTACATTGGCGGGCGCTTTGACCTCATCACGCAGCGACTCATCGAGGTCGTCGCCCAGCTACCCTTCCTCTTCGTCGTCATGGTCGTCGTCGACTTCGTCCCCTCGGAGATGCGCGGCATGCTGCTCATCCTGCTGCTGCTCGTCGCCTTTGGCTGGATGCAGATGACCTACGTCATCCGCACCACCACGATGAAGGAAAAGAGCCGCGACTACGTCGCCGCCTCCCAGCTCATGGGCGCGGGGCCGCTGCACATCCTGCGCCGCCACATCCTGCCCAGCCTCACGCCCATCATCGTCACGCTCATCCCCTTCAGCGTCGCGCTCGTCGTGCTCTCGCTCGCCTCCATGGACTACCTCGGCTTTGGACTGCCCGACAGCTACGCGAGCTGGGGCCGCCTGCTCAATGACGGGCTGGGCAAGCTCAACGCACCTTGGGTCGCGAGTGCTGCCTTTGGCGCGCTCGTCATCCTGCTGCTACTCATCAGCTTCGTCGGCGAGGCCGTACGCGAGGCCTTCGATCCACGCAAGCATAGCTTTTACCGATAACACCTCTCCCGCCATGCGCATCCTCCCCCTCATCCACGGGCTTCTGGGCAGCTGCTGCCTGCTGCCCCTCGTCAGCTGTGACTCTCGCACCGAGACCGCGTCTCAGGGGGCGGCGTGGAGCGCGCCGCGCTACGAGGAGCTGCCCGCCGCCTTTAGCACAGAGGAGCAGAGCGAGCTGCCCGACTACGCCCGACGCTGGCGCGCACCGCAGGGATTCCAAGGATTCATTCATCAATGGAATAGGGAGAATAGCACCGACGACGAGCCCTACATCCGATTTGACGAGACCTGTGCGCTGCCCACCGAGCTGAACTGGCAAAATGGGAACGACGAGCCCGAGCTCGGCAGCCCCGAGGCACAGCGCGGCGGACACCTCCGCATGGCCATCCTGCGCTCCTACCCGCCCAATGTGCGCGAGTTCGGCATCGGGAGCAATCACGCCGTACGCAGCTACCTCTACGACCTCGTCGACCTCCCTCTCGTACGCCTCCACCCCGCCACGGGCAACATCATCCCAGGCACCGCCGCCGCGTGGGCTCTCTGCCCCGAGGGCGACACCGTCTACTACCGCCTCGATGCGGCTGCGCGCTACTCGGATGGCGAGCCCGTGCGCAGCCAAGACCTGCTGACGGCCCTCTACCTGCGCAGCTCCTCCTTTAGCGCCGATCCCTTTGCCCGCAGCTTCTACCTCCAGCGCGTGGAGCAGATCACCATCTACAGCGACCATATTTTCTCCGTCAAGCTCAAGCAGGCGCGCCCCATGGTCGTCTATGATGCCATGCTGCCGCTGAGCAGCACGCGCTTCTACGCCGAGTTCGGCCCCGACTACCAGACACGCTACCAGTGGCGACGCCCTCCGACCACGGGCGCGTACGAGCTCGATGCCTCGGGCAACATCGCGGGACGCCAGCTGCGCCTCCGCGCGGTAAGGGACTGGTGGGCGCGCGAGCGACGCTACACGCGCTACAGCTGCAATGTGGAGATGATCACCTATAGCTTTGTCAATGAGCTCATCAAGGCGCGCGAGCTCTTCCGCCTCGGGCAGCTCGACACCTTCAGCTCGCGTGAGGCGGAGGACTGGTATGAGAATCTGGAGATCCCCGAGGTACACCATGGCTACATCCAGCGCGTCCACTTTAGCAATATCTGGCCGCGCAACGCTTTTGGCATCCATCTGAACAGCTCGCACCCCCTGCTGCGCGACCGCCACATGCGCCTCGGCATCCAGCACAGTCTGCATGTACAGGCTGCCATCGACACCGTGCTGCGCGGGGACTTCACACGGCAGGGCTCGTATTTCTCAGGCTATGGCGAGTACACGAACCCAACGCTGAAGCCGAGGGAGTTCGACCCCCAGCTCGCGAGAGACTACTTTGCGAAGGCGGGCTACACGCGTGAGGGCAGTGACGGCATCCTGCAACAGGAAGACGGCACGCGCCTCGTGCTCACCATCAGCTCGCGCAAGGACGAGCTCTACGACAAGATCCTCACCCAGCTGCGCCAAGAAGCACGCCGCTGTGGGCTGGAGCTACGCACGGAGCAGATGGACGACACACTCTTCTTCATGCGCATACGGGAGAAGGGACTGCAAGCGGGCATTTTCTCTTGGGCGCTCGCGCCTCCCATCCCCGAGGCTGAGGGCTACCTGCACTCGCGCTACGCCTACAGTGAGGCCGGCGAGCCGCTCGCACATACAAATAATATCACCGCCATCGCGGATCCCGAACTGGATGCCGCCATCGCCGCAGCGGAGCAGGCGAGCAGCAAGGAAGCCTCCATCGCCGCGCACCACCGCATCCAGCAGCTCGTGCATGATCATGGCTCATGGATCTCGGCATGGTCGACCACCTACTGGCGCTTTGCCCAATGGGCGTGGGTGAAGTGGCCGGAGGAAGAAGGCTGCCGATTCTGCCCCCCTCGATTCCTCAATCCGATGAACAGCATGCTCTTCTGGATAGATACGCAAGAAAAAGAGCGCATCCTCAAGGCGCGACAGGCGCAGGAGGCGGGCGAGGAGAAGGAATACGTCATTCCGCTGCCTGCTCAAAACTCTCAAACATAAACCTTCCTTTTGCTGAGTGAAAAATCCCATTTTTCATTCAACAAAAGGAAGTACGTGCTCCCGACCTGATTGAGACTCGTCTGTCAAGGAGCAACCGGAATAAATAGCAAGGTGAGCGCAGCGAGCCGCAGCGGTTTATGCCGGATTGCGACTTGATAGGCGCGGCGCAATCAGGTACGCAGACCGCTGTTGCGCAACCACCGCCTGCGTACCTCAGCGCGCTTCGTCAGTCAAGGCAAAATCCGGCATAAACCGCTGCACGTCGCTTCGCGACGCTTGCTATTTATACGGATTTTATCTTGACAGACTTCGCACGCTGAGGTCGGTGGCATGTATCTTCATTTGGTTGAAAAAGACTTTGTCTTTTCCCTCCAAATAAAAATGATCAAGAATGAATGCCCCGCCTAAATAAATTTTCTTTTATGTCTGCCCCCCTCCTCCAAGTCCAAGACCTCCGCATCGCCTTCCGCAGCAGCCCGCAGCACGAGCTCGTTGCCGTCGACGGCGTCAGCTTCACCCTCGCCGCCGGCGAATGCCTCGGCCTCGTCGGCGAGAGCGGCTCAGGCAAGAGTGTCACCGCCATGAGCCTCGCACGCCTCCTCCCCCAGCCCGCAGGCAGCATCCTCGGCGGCAGCATCCTCTTCGACGGTCGCGATGTCGTCCAGATGAGCCCGCGCGAGCTACGCGAGCTACGCAGCCACGGCATGGGATTCATCTTCCAAGAGCCTATGAACGCGCTCAACCCCGTCCACCGCATCGGCGATCAACTCATCGAGGCCATCCAACTCCGCGAGCCCACGTCCCAGCAGCTCGCCCAAGAGAAAGCCATCCAGCTGCTCAAGCAAGTCCGCATCCCCGGGGCTGAGAGCTGCCTCGCGCGCTTCCCCCACGAGCTCTCAGGCGGCATGCGCCAGCGCATCATCATCGCCATGGCTCTCGCCAGCCAGCCGCGCCTCCTCATCTCCGACGAGGCGACCACCGCGCTCGACGTGACCGTCCAGCACCAGATCCTGCGCCTCATCAAGGAGCTCCAGCGAGAGCTCGATGCCGCCTGCCTGCTCATCTCCCACGAGCTCGGCATCATCGCGCAGACCTGCGATCGCGTCGCCGTCATGTACGCGGGCCGCATCGTCGAGCTGGGTCCTGTCAAGGCCATCTTTGAGCAGCCCAGACACGCCTATACCCGCGCGCTACTCGCCTGCATCCCCAGCGACAAGCACGCGCCCAAGAGCGAGCTGCCCACCATCGCAGGACAGATCGCCCCGCTCGCCGAGCTCGTCGGCGGCTGCCGCTTCTGCCAACGCCTCGGCCGCCCGATGGACACCCTCACCCAGCGCCCCGCTTGGCGCGAAGCCGCCCCCGACCACTGGGTCGAGAGCTGCCCCCACTGCACGGAGCTGGAGGAGTAGCTGATCAATCGCGCTACCCCTGCGACGCGAGCGATGCGCGGATTGCGTCAATGATTTCGACACAATCGCGCGTCGTTGGGTGTTGCTCACCGAGTTTTTTCTTGTAGATCACCAGAGCCTTCTGAGCGTATTCTAGGGCGCGCGCAACGTCGCCTTGTGATTCATAGATGCCTCCTAGATTGAGGTAAGAGGAGGCCGTATCGGGATGCTCCTCACCGAGCAATTTTACACGTAGATTCAAGGCCTTGTCATAGTACTCCAACGCACGCTTGAGATAGCCCATCGACTCATACACGCCGCCTATATTGTTGTAGGAGGTCGCCGTCGAGGGATGATCCATTCCCAGCGTTTTCTCTTTGATCGAGAGTGCCTTGGAATAGTACTCCAGCGCACGCGCATCCTCCCCCAGCGAGGCGTAGACAAAGCCTATATTGTTGTAGGAAATCGCGGTATCCTCATGCTCCTCACCATGCACACGCTGCTCTATAGCTAGCCCCTTCTCATAATATTCCAAGGCTCGCGCGTAGTCGCCTTGCATGTCATAGACGAGGCCTAGATTATTGTAGCTAATACCTGTATCGAGATGCTCCACGCCCAGCGTTTGCTCACGCACGGAGAGTGCTCTGCCATGATGCTCCAGCGCGCGCTCGTACTCGGCTTGATAGGTGAACACCAAGCCGAGATTGTTCTCAACAAGAGCTGTATCAGGGTGCTCCTCCCCGAGCAGCTCAGCGCGTAGAGAGCGTGCACGAGTGAGGTAGTCAATAGCCTGCGCGTAGTCGCCTAGATCGGTATAGAGAAGCCCTACATCGTTGTAGGCGGCAGCACTCGTCGTATGCTGCACGCCATACCGCTGCTCGCAATGGCGTACGAGGAGGAGATGGAGCTCCAGCGCGTCATCGTAAAAGGCGTAGTCGCGCAAAAAGGTGGTATAGTGAAAGAGCAAATCAATATAATCCCCCGCCGCATCGCGCTGATACTCACGCGGCAAAGCGTCCGCATGAGCGCGCTCATAGGCGCACTTTGCCTCTGCGAGACGCTCGCACGCAGACATAGCCCCATCATCTGCGGCGAGCAGCGACTGAATCACGCTCACCGTGTCATCCGTCATCGACTCTGGCTTCATAATGCTAGATAGGAGAACATTTTTTACCCTCGCTGTCAAGTTTTACTAGATTTTACTCCTCCTGCCCTAGATAAATCTTGAAGTAAGGCTCAAAGATGCCTAGAATGTGCCAGCCAACATGCTCTTCGAACAAGTCAAACTCACGGCCGCCAAGTGCCATGCGATCATCTCACGCGCCTTTCTCCGCGCAGCGCACAAGCCCGCTGCCGCGCCCTGTAGCAGTGTGCCCATCCCCGTGCTCGAAGCATACGGTCAGCTCAATCGCCGCATACGCTACCTCTGCGATGCGCGCAGCGCGCAGGGCAAGCTGAGCCGCGATGAGTCACGCCGCATACGTCGGCTAGAGAAGCAGCTCGATCGCCTCCCAGGCCTCATCATTGAGTCCCTGCACACTCCAGCAGAAGAGGACTGGCTGGAGATCTACCGCCACCTCGTCACCCTCCACGAGACGCTGCTGAGCTCCCAGCTCTGCGTCGCCGCCGAGGAGTACGAGTGCCTCGTCAAGCAATTCATCCAGCTCGCGCAGCTCATCTCCGATCATGCGCTCATTGAGATCAGCACCTCCTCTCTCTTTGCCCTGCTGCTCATGCAGACGCATATCAAGGATGAGAGCACCGCACGCGCGCCTCAGAGCAAGCCCAACCGCCGCCCCCGTCGGAGAAAAAGCTCCCTGTAGGGCTAGCTCCCGCATCGGGCTCTTCTTCCTATTCAAGGCATCACCACGTCCTATCCGCCTTCTGCTGCGCGTGGACGCCCTCCATGTACGCGCGCAACATCTGCTCCTTTTGCTCCTTGGAGTACGTAGGTGGCTTTGCGGGCGGCTCAGGCTCACGATTCCAGAAATCAAGGACAACCTCGCCCAGTGCCATCAAGATCACAAAGCCGATCGAGCCAATATAAAAAAGATAAATCCAGTAATGCTCCTTGGACGTCGGGCGTCGAACGAAAAGCGTGGGTGAGCGAAACAAGCGAGGCCGTGGCTGATCCTCCTCCCCCTCCTCAGCACCATAACGCGAGCGGCGACGGCGGCGATCATCGCGATCGCGCGGTCCTCGTCGCGGGTAGATGCGAATCTTGCGCGCGCGCATCTGACGCAGCCCCTCCCCGTGGATGTCACCCCAAATAGGATGCGCTGCACCGTGAGCAGCCCGCTTCTCCTGCGGCGTCGGGACATAACCCTTCAGGAACTCATAAGCCTCGACCACCTCACGGAAACGCGCCCCCCCATCTCCTT
>CAYJLP010000055.1:0-8187 GCA_964371115.1 uncultured Akkermansia sp.
GGCAATGTTGCCAGCGGCGCCAGTTACAGTTACAGTTACAGGTGTTTTCATAACGCGGAGTATTATGCTTAAGTCGGGAGAAAGAGTCAATGCAAATTTAGCAAACAATTTTTTTCAGAGCTGCTCGCAGTGAAAAAAAAAGCTTGTCGCTATCCACGAGTATAAAGAAATTGGATTCTCTTGACGTCTAGACCTTAAGAGAATCCATTGACTTGACGCGCTTACTTCATTCAGCGACTGTGAACAGATTAGCTCACCCGATCGCTTGACGAATCTGCGCGGCATAAAACGCCGCCTTCTCCTCAAAGCTCTTCTCAGGATCTTGGTACATAATACCGCGCGAGACATTGATAAGCACGGGTGACGCCTGATGACGCGCCGCCAGTCCCTTGAGTTCTCCGCCTTGTGCTCCAAGCCCAGGGATGAGCAACGGTGCCGTGGGGAGTTCACTAAAGAGCTGCTCGCTCGCATTGGTCAGACCGACGACCATGCCGACCTCCGTCGCGCTGTTCTCCTGCTGCGAGCGCGTGACCATGTCACCAACGAGCTGGTAGACACGACGTCCATCCGCGAGCTTCTGCTGCTCGATGTCTGCCGCTCCCGCATTGCTCGTCACCGCGAGTAGGTAGACCGCCTTGTGCTCATGGTTGAGGAAGGGCTCAAGGATATCGTAGCCCATGAAGGGGTTGAGCGTCACAGCATCGACACTCATGTGCTCAAAGTAGGCCTGCGCATAGTATTTCTGCGTCTCCCCGATATCGCCGCGCTTCGCATCGAGGATGATGGGGATGTCAGCTGGGATGAGGTCGAGGAGTTTTTCTAACAGAGCGAGGCCGGGGAGTCCCATGGCCTCAAAGTAGGCGATGTTGGGCTTGTAGGCGGCGGCATGAATGCTGGTTTCTTCAATCAGGCGATGCAGCCAGTCACCGAGCTCGGTGATGTTCTCACGCTGAGGGCGGGGATCGATGCCGACGCAGAGTGCGGATTGCGTCTGACGGATACGGGCTTTGACTTTGTCGGTGAATTTCATGCGCGATGAGCATAACATGATTGGGAGGAATTGACAAGGATCTCGACTATCAATTTTCGCTTGCGCTTTAGATGTATTTCTCTGATTGCTTGACGAAGAATGCACCTTGTGATAGAGTTACTCCGATGAAACGATGCTTGTTCGCCTGTGCAATTCCCCTCTTGTTTGCAGCCTGTCAGTCGACATCGGCGCCCGAAGGAGAGAAAAAGCCTCAGAAAGAGAAAAAAGAAGCTGTCTACTACATAGGCAGCATCTACAAGGTCTACCCTGACTCGAAATTCGCCCTCGTCCGCGTCGTGAAGCAAAAGCCCGCCGTCGGCACAACACTCATCTCCCATCCCATTGCAGGCCCCCATGTCCGCATGGCGAATCTCCGAGTATCTCCCGAGCGCATTGATAATAGCATCACGCCGCTCATCGCTGCCGATGTCCGCTCAGGGCAGGTAGAGCCAGGGGATGCGGTCTACATCTACCGCGCGCTAGGTCAGGATGCACCTACCTTTATGGCTGAGGGCGAGGGTACACCCGCAGGCACAGCGCCGACGTCCCAAGCAGCCGCGGCAGACCCTCCAGTAGGTGTCGTCTCACTGCCTGCTAGTGAAGCAGAGCAGCAGCGTCGCATCCTCGCGCAGGAGACGCAGATCACCCATGAAGAAGCCGAACTACTCCCCGCAGTCCCCGCGGTCCAGCCCGCGACGCCATCCCCTGCGGCAACATCTCTAACAGCACCTACTCTCCCCAGCACACCTCAGAAGGTGCCCGACCGCATCAAAAACATTCCTCGCAATTTCTCCGACTGGGACAATATGTGATGATGTCGCTCCCTCCTTTTTTATACATTAAATAGAACAATAGAAAAATTTCCATGAGATTACAATACTACGCAGACGAAGACGGCGAGAGCGTCATCGGATTATGGGTTCCCAAGCGCAAATGCTTCATTGATGTCAGCGCACAAGAAGAGCAAATCTGGCACGCCCTGCTCCCCGAGGGCAAGAAAATACGCAAAGAGATCGAGACCTGGGTCTCGCAGGGCGCCAGCGACGGCGTTGCCATCGACGAGGAGGGACTCGTGCTCTCCAGCGCGCTGCATGTACAGCCTAGCAACATCGCCTGCCTCGGCCTGACCTACCCTGGGCATGCCACGGAGTTTGGCGAGGAGAATCGCCAGCTGCCCGCGCTCTTCCTCAAATCTGTCTCGGCTATCAGCACTGATCTGAGCTATGTCCTGCGCCCCATCGGCAGCGAAGCACTCGATTACGAAGTCGAGCTAGCGGCCGTCATCGGAGCCCCCCTGCGTCGTGCGACGGCGGAGGAAGCGCGTCGCGCCATCATCGGCTACACGCTGCTCTGTGACTACACAGAGCGTGATTACCAGCTGGAGCATGGCGGGCAATGGACGAAGGGGAAGAGCTATGACAGCTTTGCGCCCTTTGGCCCTGTCTTCGTCAGCAAAGACGAGCTGCCCAATCCCGATAACCTCGATCTGGAACTCCGTGTGAACGGAGAAGTCCGTCAGAAGGCAAATACCTCAGAGCTCATGATGCCCGTCGCAGAGCTCGTCGCGCATGTCTCACAATACATGACGCTCAACCCTGGTGATGTCGTCTCCACGGGCACACCCGCAGGTGTGGCGATGGGCGAGGGGCAGGGACGCCACCTGAAGGTGGGCGACGTGGTGGAGTTCGGCTGTGATCGCATCGGCTGGGTCACACAGACCGTCGAGGCGGAGGAAGATTTTGAGAATTGATTTTCTTCCATAGATAATATTGAGGCGTGCAGGGCTATCTTGCACGCCTTATTTTATGCGGGTTTGATCACCACGCCCGCCTTCTCAAAAATCCCGTGCAGCTGCTCCTTAGGCCGCGCAGGCCAGTGCTTATTCGCCGTCGGACTCGCAGGGCTCGGATGCAAGATCGTCCCCAGTGTGAACTCACGCTCGGCGATCTCTGTCGCTCCTGCCGCCTTCTCCAGCTGCTTGAGCGCATAGCCTCCCACGCCGATCAAGCAGCGCGGCTGGAGTATCGCAATCATCTCCACCAGATGCGCCTGACACAGCCGCTCCACGCGCTCGCGCGTCTCACGCGGCAGCTTGTCTGGCGTGATATTGCCCCCCGACTCACTCATCCAGATCAAGGGAATAAAATTCGCCACAAAACTCTGGGCAAAAAACGCCTCAGCTGAGCCATAGAGCTCCGCAAAGAGCCCCCAGAGCCGCCGCCCACTCACCTCGGAGCGTCCACAGGCAAAGCCCTCAATGGGGCGCTTCGGATGCATCGGGTCAGGCTGACCGATCAGCGCATGTAGCCCCATCCAGCCGCTCACCGCCTCAATCTCGCCAAAGGGCACGCCCGTCTGCGCCATCCCAAAGGGACCGGGATTCATCCCGAGATAGAGTACCTCGACAGCACCTGTCACATAGCGACGCACATAGGCCTCATAGCCCGTCATCGCGTAGGTGAGGGGATTGTAGGTATACGCCACCGGGGATTCAAAACACAGCTCCGAGCAGGCATCGCGCAAGCGATAGCTCGATTCTAATACCGCATCAGCTACACTCGTCATCTTTGTCATCAATCTGATAAAATGAAAAAAAAATCAAGCCCCGCTCTGCTTCAGTGTCCCACGCGCCCCCCAGAGGATGCGCAGCTGGAGCTGTGCGAGCTCCTCGGCAAAATACATGGGAGAAATCGTCTCCCAATTCTCCTGATAGCGCATACGCTGCATCAGAGCTATCGTCGCCTCTGCATGCACGCAGCTGTGATCAAGCAGAGGCTCGAGCTGCACGACCGCCTCATGGAGATAGGTACGGCTCGCCGTACGCTTGCGAATCCCCGCTGTCGCAGGATTGTCCATGCGGAAGGCGTGGTCATGATAATAACAATGATCCAACTGAAAGCTCTCGCTCGCCACCCCTTCAATATCCAGGTACAGGCAGACATGGCACAGATTGAGCAGGAACTCACACAGACGCGCCGGCGGCAGGAATCCCCCCTTGCTCAGGATGAAATCTAGCGATTCACCGCTCACCTTCTCATAGACCAGATGCCAGGTCTCATTCTGAAAGAGCAGCTCCAGAGACAGGCCGATGAACTTGAAACTCGAGCGCGATTTCGCCCGCGCCGACTCGAGGAAGAAAGCTACCTTCGCATCCTCATTGAGCATCTCAGGGCGCAGGGATCTCACATAGACCTCGCGGCGGATATCCTT
Organism: uncultured Akkermansia sp.; assembly: GCA_964371115.1. Taxonomy (GTDB): domain Bacteria; phylum Verrucomicrobiota; class Verrucomicrobiia; order Verrucomicrobiales; family Akkermansiaceae; genus Akkermansia. The sequence continues at coordinate 4,241 of CAYJLP010000055.1, forward strand.
TTGTTGAGCGAGATAGATGACACAATCCGCCTCCTCCCGCACGATGCGCATGAGGAGATACTGCTCGCCGAGCATCGCAGGAAGCACACGCGGGAGACCTTTTCTTTCTAAGTCCTTGTTCATAACAAAAGCAATCAGCTACATCAGTGAAAGTCACATGCTAACACATCGCTACACGCCTGTCAATGAATGGAATCAACAAGCGCGCTCCACGCGATACAATATCCCCTTGATATTTAATCTCTGTATACATTCTCTGTTATATTTAATAATCAATAAATTGACGAGAGCTCCTTAACATTCAGCGAAAAAAAATCATCTAATGCTTGCAAAAGCCAAATCCATCCCTATAATAGCGGCGATGCCGCACGCTACAAACAAAACCGAGATCACAAGCCGATTGGAGGCTTGGCTTTGGCGTGGATACCTCGCACCATCTGACTCAGGGACGCATCAACATCTCTCGTGAGCTCCACCACCGTGACATCATGGCATGATCCGTGTGATACTCATGAATAGTAATGACAGAAGCTGACACCCCTGAGGTAGTCAGCCTTTTTTATTTTCTCTTTTTCACCCCCGATTCTTCACCAAGATCAACAAAATCTCATTACAACACAAGTAATCAACATATGAAAACACTCGATAACCAGCCGCGCCCAGGATACTTTGGAAAATTCGGCGGCCGCTACGTCGCCGAAGTCCTGCTCCCCCCCCTCAAGGAGCTCGAAGAAGCCATCGAACGCATCATGCCTACGGAGGAATTCCAGCGCACCTATGCCGATCTCCTCACCCACTACTGCGGTCGCGAGACCCCGCTCTTCCACTGCGACAACCTCTCACGCGAGCTCGGCTTTGACCTCTATCTGAAGCGCGAAGACCTCCTCCACACAGGCGCGCACAAGATCAACAACGCTATCGGCCAAGTCCTGCTCGCCAAGATGATGGGCAAGACCCGCGTCATCGCTGAGACGGGAGCTGGGCAGCACGGTGTCGCCACCGCCACCGCCGCAGCAAAGTTCGGACTCGAATGCGTCATCTTCATGGGTGCCAAAGACGTCGCCCGCCAAGCCCCCAACGTCCAGCGCATGCGCCTGCTCGGAGCCGAGGTCGTCCCCGTCTCCTACGGCACAGGCACGCTCAAAGCCGCCATCAACCAAGCCCTACGCTACTGGATCACCTGCCAAGAGTACACGCACTACGTCTTTGGCACAGCGGCTGGACCCCATCCCTTCCCCACCCTCGTGCGTGACCTCCAGAAAGTCATCGGCACCGAAGCACGCCGCCAGATCATCGAGCGCACCGGCAGTCTCCCCGACGTCGTCGTCGCCGCCATCGGCGGTGGTTCGAATGCGATTGGCATGCTCTACCCCTTCATTGAGGATGAGAGCGTGCGCCTCATCGGTGTTGAGGCCGGCGGCACAGGCGAGCCTGGCTGCATGACCTCCGCGTCGCTCAATCTCGGCAAACCTGGTGTCGTCCACGGCGAGCTCACCATGCTGCTCATGGATGACCACGGTCAGATCGACGACTCTGCCTCCATCTCCGCAGGACTCGACTACCCAGGTGTCGGCCCCGAGCACGCCTACCTGCAGGATATCGGCCGCGCCTACTACGGCATCGCCTACGACCATCAGGCCATCGACGCCTTCCGCCGCCTCACGCGCAGCGAAGGCATCATCCCCGCGCTGGAATCCAGCCACGCGCTCGCATGGGTCTTCAACCACGTCGACGAGCTGCCCGCAGGCGGCAAAGTCATCGTCAACCTCTCGGGACGCGGTGACAAGGATCTCAACCACGCCATGCAGTACATCCAGCTCGACGACATCGCCGACTCCTGATAGACGACCTATTAATCACGAATAAAGAATAAAAAAATTATGACGATCAAAGAACGCATCGCCCAAGCCAATGCCAAAGGCCGCAAAGCCGTCATCCCCTACCTCACCGCAGGCTACCCGAACATGGGGCGCTTCTGGTATGAGCTCAAGGAAATCGACGCTGCAGGAGCCGACGTCATCGAAATCGGCGTCCCCTTCTCCGACCCTGTCGCTGACGGCCCGGTCATCGAGAAGGCCAGCCACGACGCCATCGAGCAAGGCGTCACCCTCGAATGGATACTCGCAGGGCTCAAGGAGCGCAAGGGACTCTATCAGGCGAAGCTCGTGCTCATGGGCTACCTCAACCCCTTCATGCAATACGGCTATGAGAAGCTCGCGGCCGACGCCGTCGCCGGTGGCATCAGTGGCTTCATCATCCCCGACGCCCCCCTCGAGGAGACCCCCGAACTGCGCGCCGCCTTCACCCCCCACGGCCTGAGCCTCATCACGCTCGTAGGTCCCAATACCTCACTGGAGCGTATGAAGGAATACGCCCCCTACACCGAGGGATTCGTCTACGTCGTCTCCGTGCTCGGCACCACAGGGCACAACGACCAGAACATCGAGGAGCTCACCAAGACCATGCTGCGCGCCCGTGAAGCCTTCGGCGACACGCCGCTGAGCCTCGGCTTCGGACTCGAGCGCCCCGACCAGCTGCTCTCCCTGCCCACGGACGCTCAGCCCGACGCGGCGGTGCTGGGCACTTCTCTCATGCTCCATATCGAGAGCGGCAAGCCCGTCGCAGACTTCCTCGCGCCTTGGCTCGCTGAATAAGGATTTTTTCCATCCATCCCATTCCACCACCCCAGCTCCCACGCGCGGATCTGGGGTGCTTTTTTGTGTTATTTCATGTTGCCTTTGCTCTTTCTACAAGGTGTCTGGAGCTATGCTCTTGACCGTCCATCGCAATACACGCAGCAGCACCCAACGCAAGCCCCAAAGCGTAGCTGCAACAAAGCCGAGATACAGCAAGGGAACCCACACTCCCCACCAGCTAAAAAGGATATTGAGCCCACTATACACCAAGCGCATGAATACATACATCCCCCCGACGACAGCAGATATAATAAGGAACAAGTAAACGACGCTCTTATCCGAGTAAACCAACAGCTTATCCAAGCATTGCCAGATCAGCGTATCGATGAGGCTACAGGCTTTTTGAGGTGCATTCTCTATCGCTGGCAATATTCTACGAGCCATGCGCACAGTAGATGCGTGTGAACTGCGTGTCAATCGGAGCGTTATTTCCTTGATGGACTCTATCATGATCTTGCCTTTCATGAGGGCTGCTCATCTGATGAACCATCAGAAGTGTATTCTGGTGCATCGCTGCTTGGCGCATCATCAGACAGTTTATTCTGTAAGCTAGATAGCATCCTAGATGCCATTTCATCATCAGAATTTATTGAAAGAATCTTCTGATAGTCCTTGATCGCAGCCTCCGCGTTATCATTGCGTCCGTGGAAAAATGCTCTATTCCGAAGTATTTGCACATGATTAGGGGCTAGCTTGATGGCTATATCGTAGTCAGCGAGTGCTTTTTCCTGCTTGCCTTGCTTAGAATACAAGTTCGCGCGATTTGCGTATGCTTCTGTATTTTTCGGATCTAGCTCAATGGCAGTATTGTAGTCAGCGAGTGCCTTCTCATGCTCACCTTGATAGACGTATAAGTCTCCACGATTGCGGTGTGCGAGTGTATCTTTGGAATTTAGCTCAATGGCAGTATTGTAATCATCGAGTGCCTTCTCATACTCGCCTTGGTTGTAGTATAAGCTCCCGCGATTTACGTATACTTCTGCATTTTTGGAATTTAGCTCAATGGCAGTATTGTAGTCAGCGAGCGCCTTTTCCAGCTCGCCTTGATCGGAGTACAAGAGTCCGCGATTGTTGTATACGAGTGCATATTGTGGATTTATCTCAATGGCAGTATTGTAGTCAGCGAGTGCCTTCTCATGCTCGCCTAGGTTGTAGTATAAGCTCCCGCGATTTACGTATACTTCTGCATTTTTGGAATTTAGCTCAATGGCAGTATTGTAGTCAGCGAGCGCTTTCTCATGTTCGCCTTGA
>CAYJLP010000055.1:8287-14585 GCA_964371115.1 uncultured Akkermansia sp.
ATTTAGCTCAATGGCAGTATTGTAGTCAGCGAGCGCTTTCTCATGTTCGCCTTGATCGGAGTATAAGTTCCCGCGATTGTTGTAAGTGACAGCACTTCTAGGATTGAGTTCGATCGTTTTATTGTAATCAATCTCTGCTTTATAAAAATCATTTTGATTTGCATGCGAATGAGCGCGCCCTTGATAGCTTCAAAACTCTTAGGATGCAATTCAATAGCTGTTGTAAAGAGTTTTACAGCTTCAATGTATTTTTTGCTCTCGCGTGCAACATGCCCAGAGCAAATGCAATGAATATAATCGCCCTCCTTAGAATGCTTCTGCGCTTCTTTGTAGTACGTGAGAGCTTCACCGTTGTCATTAGTATTATAACTGACATGACCTCGACTGAGCAGCACTTGAGCATCATTGGGAGTTAAGCCGAGTGCTAAATCATAGAATGTCGCGGCATCATCGTATTCTGAATAACGCAATGCCACACGTCCTCGTTTCCAATAGATGTAGGAGAGATCCTCCTGTGAACTATTTGGCGTAGGTGATTGTAAATCCTCTTTCACAAGCTTTATGGCTTGATCATAATCCGCTATGGTTTTGGAATAAGAATCTAATTCAAGGAAAAGATCACCGCGCATCGTGTAGACGTGAAAGGAGCTTGGCTGTAGCTCAATCATCTGATCATAAAGTGCCATCTTCTCCGACTTGTTATCCGTAACCATGCTACGAGCTTTGAGGTCAAGAAACTTGATTTCCTTTTCCATCTTGGCTTCATGTTGACGCTGTGCTTGGTCTAATTTTGCCGCATATTTTCGCTGCGTGATGAGTGGGATACCGATACCAAAAATAGTTGCCAGCAGTCCACTGATTGTCATCCAAAAGGTGATTACCGAATCTGTCCAGCGGCGTGTGTCCTCCAGCTGTTTTTCAAGAAGTTCATACTTCCCCTTGAAATACTTTTCTAGAAGATCATATTTCTCCTCCAATTGTTTTTTATGCCCAGCCTGCTCGTCGAGAGTGCGCTGATTGAAGGCCTCAGTGAGCTTGAATGACCTCTCTTGGATCTGCAGATCGGTGCGGTACTGAGCCTCCAAACGCTCGACGCGCTCTGTGAGCGCAGAGCTTGACGAGTCATTCGTCCAAAAGGCAGACGCGCAGGGACTCCATAAAATAGCAAGAAAGAAAAGAGAATGCATAGCAGAAAGAAAACTGGAACTGCTATGCATTCTACGTTATACAGTATGTGATGTACAGATTAATTTTCAATGTGTTCATTATTGGGGCGCGAAGCGAAGCACCCCACTAGTGCGTGAGCTTCCTCAAGACAAATGACTCTATTAATCAAGCGAATCTAGCGATGCCCAAGAAGAGGGTGATCAATCTACAAGGGGGAAGGAGGTGTTGCGCTTGCTATCGTTATTTTTGATGCGGAGCGTACCCTCGGCGAGGCTGAATGGGAAGCGGGCTTCGGGGGTGGTGAGCGTGGCGACGACGTCGATGCGGGTGATTTTTTTGCCGTTTACTCGGAAGAGGACAGCGACGAGTAGGGAGTTCATTTCGTATAGAGGAAGATATTCTCCTCAAGCAGGCAGTACTTGCCACCCATGAGCATGAGGGCGTTGCCCCGTTTGATCACGCGCGCGGATGTCTTCTCACCCCAGAGAAGTAGCCACCGTCGGATTGGAGGGCGCGGTAGGCGGGCTTCCAGAGCTCCTTGGGGAGTTTTTTCATCGCCCATGGTGATGCTCACAGCATGCGCCGGCAGGATCAGGGCGGGTATCAGTAGGAGATGCTTGATGTACATCACTTCATTGTAGATGATGCGACGAGAATGTTAAATGTATTTTGCGTAATTTGCTGGAGTGTTTATTGATGTATTTGAGGAGGTTATGCGATGTATTTTCTGAATGCTGGGATGCTGGATGGAGAGAGATAGGGGGCGTATCAGGTCTGTTTATTGAGTTCTTAGTATGCGGCTGTTATATTGTTTGTTTTGATAGGGTTTCTGTATTTTGTTATGAATGGTTTGCTGGCAGCTGTTATTTTTTTGTCTATTGTCTATGGTGTTTAGTAATGTTGTTTTCTGAGTATGGTTATATGATATATTGATAATAAAAGATTATAAAGCGTAATCTGTGTTATTATGTTTGTTTTGTCATACTATGGAGATCTTGTTGAAAATTGATAGTATATTTGTAAAGTAGATATCATTTGAATACAAAAATACACGCAAATAACATGAGGATGTCAAAAAAAATAATTCCTACTGAAACAGTAGGAAAAAGAGGGGGTTTCCTATTGATTATATAGGGTTAATGTAGAAACCGTATAGAAGAAAATTTGTTTATATCTTTGAAGTACAAGCATTTGGTGGTTGAATTATTTTGACAAGTTAGAGGCTTTCAATATAATGCGAGCACTTCCCAACAAACCCTTCCCAACAACCCCAAAAAAATGAAAATCAAAAATCATATTGTTACACGATATATTAATAATCTTTTAACATTTAGTACCACATCCTTACTTGTATCCGTCGCGTCGGGGAACTCCGCAGAGGATCCTTCCCTCCTGCTGACAGGCCCCGAGATGACAGTCGAAGAGCATACGACGAGTAGCTCATCGACACTCGGGCTGGATGCTCCCTATGCCGATGCATGGGACTATGGCTACATCATCGGTCAGAATGTCACGGGTAGCTCGACTCAGGTCGGTATCGTGACAGGGACTGAGGGACTCGTGAGCCTGCTGGACTCCGAGCAGATCAACATCACCAATACGGGTGCCTCCCCCTCGGGAGCGATCGGCCTGCGTGTCGAGGACGCGCTGCTAGGCGATATCAAGGGCACGATCACGACGGATGCACTGACAGAGTCGCGTGCACTGGTCATCGAGGGCGGCAGCGTCGGTACGATCTCGGGCACACTTAGTTCTGTCGCACAGGATGGCGAGGCCTACACCGTGATGGTGGATGGCGGTCATATTGAGTCCATCCAGGGCGCACGCATCGAGGCGATCACGAAGCAGGAGTCAGGCGTGGCGACAGGCCTCACTTTCTTCAATGGTGCATCGGCAGGCGATATCCACGCTGATATCCGTGTCGAGGGACGCTTGGGGCAGGTCTCTCTGATCCAGTCCCACGCACCTGTCACGCTGGGCACGATCTCGGGCAGCTACGAGATGGTGTCGCGCAATGAGGCTGAGATCACGCCTACGTCCTATAGTGTGGGCTACCTACTGGGTCAGGCGACCGTGAGCACGACGACCTCGCTGGGCTTTGCCAATACGGATACGGCTGATTCATCAGGCTTTAACATCGACTGGTCGAATATCCAGCTGACGGTGACGCGTGACTATGGCTTTGCCGCGGGTGCGGTGCTCATCGGTGAGAATCACTGGAGTGATACGGTCATCGGCAAGAATACGACGATCAACTCGAATATGACGGCGGGCTTCTCCGCTGGTATCTGGCTGAATGGCAGTGATATGAGTGGCGGCGATATCGCAGGCACGATCAATGCCTACACCTACGTGGGCAATGCCTACGGTCTGGTGACCACAGGGACAGGTCGTGTCAGCTCCGTCGTCAAGCAGTCTGCTCAGATGACGACGCTAGGCTCGGTGAGTGGCAATATCAAGGCTCATCTGGACTACTCCGCCGCGACACCGGATAATTTTGGCTACGTCGTCGGCGTGCAGCTCGGCTCGATTGAGACGGTGTACATCGAGGGTGAGACCGCACCACGTGAGATCAAGTACACTACCGAGATGACAGGCTCCTTTGGCGGGAAGATCGAAGCTGTGCTTGGCGATTACGACGAGCGCTACGATCCCTATACGAAGGTGGTGGGTATCCAAGATGTGGGTGACAGTGAGCTGAAGTTCAAGGGCGGTGCTGAGGTCTCGGCTCTCGTCTACGACAGAGGCACACAGGAGGCTCCCGCCGAGAGCTCACTCTACAAGTACGGGGATGCGATCAACAATACGGTGGGCGGCATCAAGCTGACGACGCAGAATACGAGCGTGAGCAAGGATGTCATCCTCGTGGGCAATCTCAATGCGGGTGAGCAGGCACTTGCCTTCAACGAGGGACACTATAGCGTGAGCTCTTCGGCATGGCAGGCGAGTCAGAATATCACCTTCGGCAGCGCGAGCTCGGTGGAGGGTCTCTACGCGACAGCTCAGGTCAATCTGCGTGAGATGGTGAGTGCTCCCGCTTCCTTCAGCGATACAACGACGCTGTCGACAGGTGAGCTCAATTTCTACACCAATAGCATGAGCGACTCCTCCCAGCTGCTGGTCGGCGAGGGATTGACGCTGAACTTTGACGGTCTAACGGAGGTGAATGTCTACCTCACGGGGGCGACAGATGACTACGGCAAGCTCTACTTTGTCGATGCGCAGTCAGCGGCGGGCTTCGACGCGGATAACACGGGTATCACCTACAATATCTATCTGAATGGATCACTCTATGATCAGACCGAGGAGTTCCGCCTCGTGCATGATGCATCGGGTATCTATCTGGATACGGCGGGCAATGATATCATCCCCGAGCCTAGCACCGTGACGCTCAGTCTCCTCGCGCTGGCAGGGGTGTTGGCACGCCGCCGCCGTCGCGTGAGCATGCTCGCTGCTGCTTAGACAGCAGTGCGATAGAAAAAGTTTTGCTGATGATTCCGTCGTGTTTCATACGCCACCTCGATCATATTAAACCAATCGAGTGATACAGGTATCATCGGCAAAAACGAGGGGCTTCATCGGGTAGGGTGAAGCCCCTCAACCTTGTTGCGCCTCGGTGTATTATCTTATTGAGAATGGCGTGAATTGATGAGCTACTTTTGCTAAGCCTTGATTCTGGCAGTAAAATGAATCTTCATCTTCAACAAGATGATGCAGGGGAGCAAGACGACGCAGGAAAAGACCAGCGAGTAGGCTACCGTGGTGAGCAGTAGCTGTGCTTGTGGCAGGAAGTCAAAAAAGTGATACATGTTGTCAAAAAGCCAGTTCTGAAGATTCCATCCCGCCGCATCGTCAGACCATGTGATATTCAAATCCAACGCGTAGGTGAGTAGGATGGCCGCGAGGTAGGCGGCGAGGGGATTCGCCCCCATGACGCGTGCAGGTGTGGAGAGAGTCATGATGATAGGAAAGCGACTCGCATGGGTACACATGCCGAGCAGTCCCACGCTCAGGCCTGCCGTGAGGAGCACGTAGCTACTCGTCCAGAGAGGTCTGCTAACGGGGACGTCGCGGCTGAGAAATAAGGCTGCCACGATGCAGAGAATGCACAGCACGCTGAGCAGACGCAGCTGCTTGTCTATATCGCGCCCCAGTCGTAGGATATTGCTGGTGAGGTAACCGAGTAGTAGTGTGACACTGCCCGAGAGGACACCCAGCAGCCCATAGGGGTCAAAGGCGCCTTCATACTGGGGGGCGAGTCGTGTGGTACCGATGAGATAGAGATCCACGCGGCTAGCGACTTGGGCGTCGAGTGTGTAGGCGCGCGCGATGCTCTCGGGGCTGTCGGCGGCGTGGATGAGGATCCAGCCGTGGAGGACGAGTAGCCCTGCGGCTGCGAGGGCGATGATGATATCGAGGCGCAGCAGCAGCACGAGCAGAGCGCTGAGTAGCGTGCAGAGGGCGAGGCGCTGGAGGAGTCCATAGATGGGGATGGCGTTCCATCTTGTGCTTACCGAGTCCAGCATCGCCGTCATCTCTCCTGACGTGGGGAATAGGGTGGTGAGTGTATTGATCAGCAGGCCGAGGATGAAGAGGAAGATGACGCGCAGCAAGATGTACTGGAGTCGCTCCCACGCCGTACGCATCGCTCGCTGGGCGAGGGCGCAGGACAGTGACGCGCCAGAGAGAAAGAGGAAGAGCGCAAAGATAAGCTCCGCAGCATAGCAGCCCGTCCATCTATCGAGCTGGAGCCAAGGGAAGCTCATCGCATCAGGATGGGGGAAGAGTGCGAAGATCATGCCCACGAGGCACAAGCCGCGCAGGATATCGATGGCCGCGTGCCGCACCGGCTGGCGCGGGGGGAAGCCGTGTGCGCGCTGAGGGGCGGGATGGCCCGCGTGTGCGAGGGGTGGCGCGCTGATATTACGTGGTATGGTGGCCGCAGCAGGAGGGGGCACGGGGACCGTCATTGCTGGATTGATGTTGCGTGGTACGGATGTGCCAGCAGGGGGCTTGGGTTGTGTCGTGGATGAGGTGATGCGCATGGCGAGAGAGGGGGTGAGTGAGAGTGAGGATGGGGGAGGGGGGACATTGCAGGGGGGGGGGCTTCTCAATTCTCGTTATTCTAAAT
>CAYJLP010000056.1:0-10481 GCA_964371115.1 uncultured Akkermansia sp.
CTTCGCCTTCAAGCTCTACGACACCTACGGCTTCCCCATCGACCTCACCGCCCTCATGGCACGCGAGCAGGGACTTACCGTCGATGAAGCACGCTTTGACACCCTCATGGAGGAGCAGCGCCAGCGTGCGAAGGCCGCGCAGAAAAAGACACTCGTGCGCGCGCTGGACATCAAGTCCGACGCCCAGACCACCTTCACCGGCTACAGCTGCGATAGCTGTGCTGCCACCATCCTCGAGATCCATGAGGAGGAGGACACGCTCTACATCATCACCGACCAGTCCCCCTTCTACGCCGAGATGGGCGGTCAGCTCAGCGACGGCGGCACACTCACACTCGGCAGCGACAGCTTTGACGTCATCGCCGTCCAGCAGATAGGCTCCGCCCGCGCGCACCTCATCGAGAGACCCGAGGGCGTCACCCCCCAGATCGGCGACAGCATCACGCTGAGCCTCGACACCCAGCGCCGCCGCGCGATTGAGTCCAACCACACCGCGACTCACCTGCTTGGCAAGGCCCTCATCAGCCTCGTGAGCGACGACATCGCCCAGCAGGGCTCACTCGTCGAACCCGAGCGTCTCCGATTCGACGCCAGCAGCGCGCCTATCTCCAAAGAAGACCTCCGCCGCGTCGAGCTGCAGGTCAATGCGTGGATAGCCGAGGATCTGCCCCTCATCTGTGAGGAATACCCCATGTCCGAGGTCAAGACACACCCCGAGGTCACCCAAGTCTTTGGCGACAAGTACGGCGACATCGTCCGCGTCGTCCAGATAGGCGGCACGAGCGGCGACTTTGACGGCGTATCCATGGAGCTCTGCGGCGGCACACACGCACAGCGCAGCTCCCAGCTCGAATTCTTCCGTGTGAAGAGCGAGGGCGCGATTGCCAGCGGCGTACGCCGTATCGAAGCCGCCACAGGAGCTGCCGCCTACGCGTTGGTTGCCCAGCAGGTCGACCGACTGGAGGAGGAGGCACTCGACACCCTCGCACGCCTCGCCCTGCTCAGCGACAAGCTCGCCGCCCTCGGCGAGACAGCCGCCAGCCTGCCTCAGCCCAGCGAGCTCACCGCCCTCACCACCGCCGCGCGCAATGCACGCGGTATCGAAGCCGTCCACGAGACACTCGACACGCTCAGCTCCACCGTCGACCAGCTCAAGGAGCTGCTGCTCTCCACCGACAAAAAACTCAAGAAACTCGCCGGTGCTGCCGCCGCGAGCCTCGCCGACGCACTGCTCACCGAGCAGCTCAGCGGCAGCCGCCTCGTCCTCTCCGCCGAGGGAGGCAGCGAACTACTCACGGAGCTCTTCAACGGCCTGCGCAAGCGTCAGTTCACCGGAGCCGCCTTCCTCATCACCGACGACGGCACCTCGCTCTCACTGGGCGCGTACTGCGGCGAAGAAGCCCAGCAAGCCGGTCTCAAGGCGGGTGATCTCATCCGCACCCTCGCACCGCTCGTCGGTGGCAAGGGCGGCGGCAAGGCCGACATGGCACGCGGCTCAGGCAAGAAGCGCGACGCTGTAGCCGAGCTCATCAGCCAAGCCCAGATCAGCCTCAGCTAATCCCCCTAAATCACATTCACCCAAGTAAAAAGAACCTCACTCCGATGTCATCTCCTAGTTCCAAGCCCCCCGTCTTCCCCGACGAGCCCCAGATCCCCATCCTGCCCAACATGCTCACAGCAGGCAACCTGCTCTGTGGCTTCTTCTCCATCTTGACGATATTCAAGGGCATGGCATTCCCCGATGGCTCGGAGGAGGCTTTTTCCTACTACCAGCAGGCGACCTACTTCATCTTTGCCGCCTGCCTCTTTGATCTCCTTGACGGACGTGTCGCGCGCATGTTCAATGTAGATGGCCCCTTCGGCCGCGAGTTCGACTCCATCGCCGACGTCGTCTCCTTTGGCGTCGCTCCCGCGCTGCTGCTCTCCCGCGCTGTGCTCTTCAAGCTGCCCGTGCCCCACATCGGCGACTGCATCGCCCTGCTCTACCTGCTCTGCGCTGCACTGCGCCTCGCACGCTTCAACTGCATGGCTGCCATGCCCCGCAAGCCCAATCAGAGCTCGGATTTCGTCGGTCTGCCCGTCCCCATGGCTGCAGGTGCCGTCGTGAGCGCCATCTACCTCATCATTGACGTCACAAACCACCACAACCTCAATATCGCGCTAGGCTGGCAGATCTTCATGGCCTGTGTGATGACAGGCATTTCGCTGCTCATGATGAGCCGCGTCATCTACCCCAGCTTCAAGCATCTCAATATGCAGAAGCGCGGCACCGTCGTGACCATGCTCGTCGCCATCGTCACGCTCACGGCTCTCGTCATCCTCCCCTGGATCGCCCCCGCCTGCATCTTCCTCGCCTACCTCCTCTACGGCCTCGTCGTGCGCCCCTACCTCACCCGCGCCATGCGCCGCCGCCTCGAAGAAGACGACAGCGATGACGAAGAAGAAAACGAGGTGAAATAATACTATTTCATTGTATTGTTACTTTTGTTAGCCTGAATCACTTGACAAGAGAATAAGAAATTGCTAAAAAGATTGCGTTCATCTGTTTAGATGAATCAGAACGCACATCTCCATCGTTTGTTCACTTATTCTTTTATGAAACTCAGACTCCATAACATCCTGCGCACAGCCCTACGAGCCTGCCGCAGCACTACACTCAGCCTAGCTGCCGTAGCAGGCGTCGTAGGCATCACACTCTCCAGCCACAGCTATGCTGTCAATCTCGGTGGCGCAGCGGGCGAGTACACATTCTCCAATAGCGCAGAAGGCAATTCATATATTGCCCCAAGCGGTGATACAATCGCCTTGGGCGCGGACACTACTATCCTCACGGGAAAGGCCACGGGAGAGATGACCATCAATGTTGAGAGCGGATCCTACATTTTCGGTATCCAAAATATTGCTGGAACTCTTCTCGATGTAGGCAATCTAGATGCGCCCAATGACATCACTCTCAATGTCTCAGGTCGCACAGGTATCGCATTCAATGGCGCCTTTGCCGATAACGTAACCCTCTATGGCTACTCAGGACCTGTAAAATCGACCATCTACACGACTTTCACTCTCAATATCGATACAGAAGGGGATATCGGTGCTCTCTCGCTCACAACCAGAGGAAACCGCCCAGAATACACACCCACTTTTATTGGTAATCAAAATATTACCATCAAAGCAGGAGAAATGCTAGCAACTGGTGGTATATCCTTGGCCTTGGGTCAAAAGGCAGTCAACGTCACAGGTGACATCAACTACGCCTTTGGTGAAATTGGCAACTATGATTCAGAGCTCACCTTTGCAGGTAACATCTACGGGGGACTCACAGAAGCTGACGGAATTGTCGATGGTCATGTCAATATCACGATCAATTCAGGCACCTACCAAAGCGTCTATGGCGCGGGGACTGATGATAGCCACACGGGTAACGTCACAATCAACTACAACGGCGGTACCATCGGAGGTCAACTCGTCGGCACAGCAGGCGCATCCGTAGGAGGCACACGCACCCTGAACATAGGAGCAGGTGCCACACTCCTCAGCTCAAACATCAACTACAGCACATTTGACACAGTAAACTTAGCAGGTGCACTCAGCATAGACAATGACCCGTCAGCCGCGCTCAACATCAATTTCACAGGCGGTAGCCTCAGCGCGACCCAATTCACCCTCACGGGCAAGAACAGCACGGATGCGAATCTCTCCTCTACAGGCAGCACCTTCTCCGGTGGCAATATTCAAAACGCGACACTCAGCAACCTCCACCTCACGGTGAATGATGGCCAGAGCCTCACACTGACCAATAGCACGCTGAGCAACGCCACCATCACGGCCGCTGCGACCCTGTCTAGCGACAGTCTCGATGCCGTCGAGTACATCTTCACGCTCTCCAATATCACATTCAGCAGCGTGAGCGTCGAGGGTGCCCTCACGCTGAATGTAGAACTCAGCGGTGCAGATGCGACCAATTTCGAGACTTACCTCACCGAAGGCTATGTTGGCTTTGAGCTCGAGGGTCTCGCGCTCAGTGAGCTCGAAGACAGTGACTCACGCATTATTCTCAATATCGTGAATGGTGGGACTGACGAGAGCCTCTACTCCAGCACGATCCTCGGTATGACCGAGGGAGCCACGGGTGGCACCGTCCTCTACATCCCTGAGCCCAGCACAGCGACACTCAGCCTCCTCGCGCTGACAGGGCTCCTCGCACGCCGGCGCCGTCAGGCAGCCTAAGCGGGCAGGCAGCACAGCAAGCAAACAATCATCATCAAAAGCGCCTCTTTGGAGGTGCTTTTTTGTCTATACTGACTTGCCTACACTTCCGAGCTCGTGAATGCGAATATTCCAACGCAGATTTGTCAACAAAGTCAGCGGGCTGAGGCATAGTGCAGATTGACAAGAAGGTCTTCTCCGACGCTTCATATTGGCTCGAATACCTGGACTGAGCTCGAGATACTTGTGCTCGTTGCCAACATGAGATCAGGACTGACCAATAGACAGCTTATGGGCGGGCTTAAAGCGATAGAAACAAAAGCCTATCTCAGGCAGCAGTGCGAGAAGCTCCGAAGTCTCTGCCATGACAGTGTACATAGTCGCAGAACAGCGATCACGATGAGCAACATCGCAAAATTCAGAAGCAAGCAAAAAAAGGAATTCTCAAAAAGATCAGGCAAGTGATCGCGCAGGTAATATGCCTCTATATTGTGACAAAAAATAAGAGCAAGACTATTAAAACCTGTCCAGCAGAGGAAACGCTTCAACGAGCGGAAGCGTACCAAAAAGCGAGCTAAATGAATAATAAAGTAAGTCCCCGTCAATGCCGCAGCTATACTCAAAAAGTCATAAGGTATCGACCCCAGACGCAGGTCCAAATAAGACTGCGCACATGCCGAAGCGATCAACGAAACGATACCCAGTAGCAGGAAGGGGACAAAGAGCGGTCTCTGCATGAAGGTCCCCCCCTTCAACCAGTAGCCTAAATAAACGAAAGGAGAGCAGAGCAAACCAATATAGAAATAGAAATAAGGAAATGGGTAATAATCCTTTGCATAATAGGCACCGACGGCTAGCAATAGAATAATCACACTAGCGAAAGACTTGAGAGGACGCAGAACAATCACTAAAGACGATGCAATGATCAAAGCCCAAAAAAACCACAGCAAGAAGCTCTTTTGCGAAAAGATAAAAAGCCAAGATTTGATACTGAAAAAAACACCGCCATCGAGAGCCTCTCGATGATGGAGAAGAAAGCGAAACGTGGCAAAAAAGGCCAGCAGGATGAGCATTTTGTAGCTTCGTTTGATAATATAGCGAAACGCAGGCTTGGAACGAGAGATGAAGTAACCACTAATAATAAAAAACACAGGCATGTGAAAGCTATAGATTGCATGCTTAATAGCTGAATCCTGCTGCGGCCAAATGCTCGTCGCCGAACTATGCCCAATAATAACTAAAATGATAGCAATACCTTTGAGCGCATCAAAGTAGTCGTCTCGTTTATTCAGTTCTACTTCCATTTAAATAATCACTTGTGAAATAGTTATTCTTGCGCCTCATTGACAAGTGCCCGCGAATCATTATCGCTCAAGCCGCCCTCTCTATAGACACATCACGGAGATCATGGTAGCATAGATCATGCGGATGACAAGCCAATTCATATGATCATCTGTTTTCTGATTCAGGTGAATGTGGCTAACTTGTCACGTGCGATGGACAAAGTCTGACTTGACAGCAATAGCGGAGAGGAGTATTATTTTTCTATTGGAATACTCACCCTTACTACCTAACAAAAAGTAACGTATAACGATACTTAAAAATATTTCCCACAATGAATACAAAAGAACAAGATAAATACGTCTACCACTTTGGCGGCGGCAGTGCCGACGGTGGTGGTAGCATGAAGCCCCTGCTCGGAGGCAAGGGCGCGAACCTCGCGGAGATGGCACGCATCGGACTGCCCGTGCCTCCTGGATTCACCATCAGCACGGAGGTCTGCACCTATTATTACCAGCATGCGAAGAGCTACCCAGAGGCTCTCGAGGCTCAGATTGCCGAGGGCGTGACAAAGATGGAGGAGCAGCTCGGTGCTGGATTTGGCGCGACAGAAGGAAAACCCCTACTGCTCTCCGTGCGCTCAGGCTCGCGCGAGTCCATGCCTGGCATGATGGACACCATCCTCAACCTCGGTCTCAACGACACGACCGTCGAGGCACTGGCACAGGCGACGAACAACCCTCGCTTTGCCTGGGACTGCTACCGCCGCTTTGTCCAGATGTATGGCGACGTCGTGCTTGAGGTGCAAAAGCAGCCTCACGAGGATCACGAACCCTTTGAGACCATCATCGAGGAGCTCAAACTGGAGCGCTACCAGAGCAACATCGCTGACTCCGACCTCACGGTCGATGACCTCAAGGAGCTCGTCGCACGCTTCAAGGCACTCGTCCTGCGACGCAAGAAGCGCAGCTTCCCCGCCGATCCATGGGAGCAGCTACGCGGTGCTATCGGTGCCGTCTTCAACTCATGGAACAACGACCGCGCCATCGTCTACCGCCAGCGCTACAACATCCCCAGCGAATGGGGCACCGCGGTGAATGTGCAGGCCATGGTCTTTGGCAACACCTCTGAGGCCTCGGGCTCGGGCGTCGCCTTCACCCGCGACCCTGCTACGGGGGAGAATGTGTTCTACGGCGAGTTCCTCCTCAATGCACAGGGCGAGGATGTCGTCGCGGGTGTCCGCACCCCCCTTCCCGTCTCTGAGCTCGCGAACTCCATGCCTGCCGCCTACGAGGAGCTCCAAGGCATACGCCAGACGCTAGAGAGTCACTTCCGCGACATGCAGGACTTCGAGTTCACCATCGAGGAGCACAAGGTCTACATGCTCCAGACCCGCAATGGGAAGCGCACGGGCATCGCCGCCTTCCGCATCGCCTGCGACCTCGAGCGCGCTGGCCTCATCGACTGGAAGACGGCCGTGAAGCGCATCCCTGCCGATCAGGTCGACCAGCTGCTCAGCCCCGTCTTTGACCCCGCTGCGATCAAGGCGGCGAAGTGCATCGCCACAGGTCTGCCCGCAGGTCCTGGTGCTGCCTCAGGCAAGCTCTATCTCAATGCAGAACGCTGCGCCGAGGCGGCAAAGCGCGGAGAGAAGGTGCTGCTCGTCCGCATGGAGACCTCCCCTGAGGACCTGCGCGGCATGATCGCCGCCGAGGGTATCCTCACCGCACGCGGTGGCGTCTCCAGCCACGCGGCTCTCGTCGCCCGCCAGATGGGCAAGGTCTGCGTCTGCGGGGCAGAAGCACTCCACATCGACTACGCCGCCCGCACGCTCAGCGTGGATGGCAATGTGTACAAGCAGGGCGACTACCTCTCCATTGACGGCACATCGGGCAAGGTCTACGAGGGCAAGGTCGGCACGTCGCACTCCGAGATCATGCAGGTGCTCATCGAGAAGAGCGTCAGCCCCGAGAGCAGTGCTGTCTATCAGGACTTCGCCCGCGTCATGAACTGGTGCGATCAGGTCACGGATATGAAGGTGCGTACGAATGCCGACACTCCCGTGCAGGCCACGCAGGCACTCGCCTTTGGCGCGACGGGCATCGGTCTCTGCCGCACAGAGCACATGTTCTTTGACGGCAATCGCATCGACTTCATCCGCCAGATGATCATCTCGGAGGACAAGGAGGAGCGCAAGCAAGCCCTCGCGAGCCTGCTACCCTTCCAGAAGGGGGACTTCAAAGCCATGTTCAAGGCACTCAAAGGACTACCCGCCACCATCCGCCTCCTCGATCCCCCGCTCCACGAGTTCCTCCCCCAGACGAAGGAGCAGAAAGACGACCTCGCGCACAAGATCAATGTCGAGCGCAGCATCATTGAGCGTCGCGTCACCGAGCTCCACGAGCTCAACCCCATGCTCGGGCACCGCGGCTGCCGCCTCGGCACCGCCTACCCCGAGATCACCGAGATGCAGACACGCGCCATCATCGAGGCAGCGATCGAGGTGCAGATGGAGGAGGGATTCGAAGTCAAGCCCGAGATCATGGTGCCACTCGTCGCCTTCAAAAAAGAGCTTGAGCTGCAGCGCAGCATCATCGAGCGCACGGCACAGGCCGTCTTTGCCGAGAAGGGCAAGCAGGTCTCCTACCAAGTCGGCACCATGATCGAGATCCCTCGCGCCTGCGTGACGGCGGATGAGATTGCCGAGGTCGCAGACTTCTTCTCCTATGGCACCAATGACCTCACCCAGACAGGACTGGGCATGAGTCGCGACGACTCTGGTGCCTTCCTCCCCTGCTATCAGGAGCTCGAGATCATCAAGACGAATGTCTTCTCCAGCATCGACCAAGGCGGCGTGGGCAAGCTCATGCGCCTCGCCACCGAGCTCGGACGCAGCACGAAGCCTGATATCAAGCTGGGCATCTGCGGCGAGCATGGCGGCGATCCCGAGTCGGTGAAGTTCTGCCACACGCTGGGTCTCAGCTACGTCTCCTGTAGCCCCTACCGCGTGCCCACCGCGCGCATCGCCGCCGCACAGGCAGCGCTGAGCGAATAGTTCCCCATATCACTCACATTGAAACTCGCTTGTAAGAGAGTGAGTTTCATAGCAAAAGCACCCTTGCTCACGCTAGGGTGCTTTTTTGTTGCCGCGCGCGTCGCGGCTTTATGATGCTATCGGGCGCATCACTTCGCCCTCGCGTAGAGCTCAGGCTTGAAATGATAAGGCATCCAGTGCCTCCACCTTTTTGCCGTATAGTCTACGAGCTCAGGCGTGACGGGAATCCCCCATGCGAGGAAGAAGGGAGCCATATCCCGCTGGGTGAGATCGGAGAGATGGTACACCCAGTAATCAATCTTGCGCTGATCGCCTGTGCTCTCACAGGGCAGCTCCATAGGCACGCCCGCGATATTCGCCGCATTGAATCGGGCAAAGAGTTTTTTGAACACATCCCAGCCGAACTCATTGCGAATCTGGCGAAAGAGGATCAGCCCAAGGAAGGGATCCTTCACCCAGTCCTCATAGCGTGCGCCATTGGAGAAATAGCGCTCCATCGCCGCACGAGTCGCCTTGCCACTGACCCCCGTATGGGCGAGCTCGCGCCCCATGATCACCTGATCGTAGATATAGAGGGAGAAGAGGTTCACACTCACCTCCATCGTCCCGTGGAATACCCAGTCGGTGACATTCTGCATATTGTGCCCTATCTCGTGGAAAAATCCCCACGCATTCTCCAGCGTCTCGGGCTCATGGATGAACTGCTCAGCCTCATAATGCTGCACGCCCTCACGATGATGCGCCATGACGGGGTAGCCGCTGTGCATGAGCCCCAGCCACACCTGCTCATCGAGCACGATACGCTGCTTGCGAAAGAAGGGATCGGGGATCTGCGCCAGATCATAGCACGCGCCAATGATGCTCGACCAGACCTGAGCGATGCGCTCGGGATCCTTGATCTTGCGCAGTCCCTCCGTGGACATGGTGATGATGAGATTCTCCGTCTCGAACTCGCCCCACGGAGCGGCAGTCTCAGAAAGCATAGCACGCCACTGCTCCATCGTCGTCTCCCCCTGGACATAATGAGGGGCAGGCGAGCCCCCCTCAATACGCACCCTACAGGAGACATCGGCAGCCTCGGGGCGGAGATTGATGTAGATGAGCCCGCCAAAGGGATTACTGATCGTGACCGACTGCTTGTCAATGAGCTTGGCTGTTGTTATAAAAGGCATACGACGCCACTCACGATGCCAGCTCGTTTTGGTGGGGATCCTGTCTGTGTGGATACCCAGCTGGATCTCCGCCTTGCCGATGAGCTGCTCGGGCACCTGTACTGTGATCGCTTTGCCAGCGGGAGCATAGAGTCCCGTGGAGTAGTGGGTCTGATTGTCAGGTCTGTTGTAATTGACACTGATGAGGAGATTCTTGTTGATGGCGGCAAACAGGCTGTTGATCTGCACATGACGCAGGGGCACGTCACGCGTGACCACCTTATAGCCCTTCTTCAGCAGACCGGGGAAATGCTTCGCCGAGGGGTGGACTTGTAGCAGAGCTGGCGACTCACGTGACCAGCGCTCACCCTGCTCATAGATGAGCGTCGCCTCTGGCTCCGCATGGATATAGGGCTTTTTGGGGGATACCTCCAAAGTGAAAAAATCCTTCGCCACAACAGGAGAAAGAACAGCGATACAGCATAGCGATGCAAAGAACACTTGTCGTCTCATACTATTAACAATTTATACCCCCCCTCCCCCCTTATGTCAAGCTTAGACACGTTCATACCAAGGAGGGATACACCTTGGTAATAATTATGATTTATTGATAACAAGACAATAATAAACGAGTATTTCTTTAGCGTTTAAAGCGTTTAAAGCGTTTAAAGCGTTTAAAGCGTTTAAAGCGTTTAAAGCGTTTAAGGCGTTTAAGGCGTTTAAGGCGTTTAAGGCGTTTAAAGCGTTTAAAGCGTTTAAAGCGTTTATAAGCGTTTAAAGCGTTTATA
>CAYJLP010000056.1:10581-14461 GCA_964371115.1 uncultured Akkermansia sp.
AAGCGTTTAAAGCGTTTAAAGCGTTTAAAGCGTTTAAAGCGTTTAAAGCGTTTAAAGCGTTTATAAGCGTTTATAAGCGTTTAAAGCGTCCGCCTATATTTATATTCTATTCTAAACTTGCAAGATAATACCTAGTTCCTCTTCGATTGCCTAATTTTTTTAATTTTTCTTCCTTGACCAGCAAGTTTATTATTCTCGTGACACGTGTACGCTCAATTCCTAAAAACTCAGCGACTTCATTACTTGTAAAAGTATCTTCGCGCTCCTCGGCATACTGCAGAACCATTTCCTCATTGATACAAATAGAAGATTTGAGCTGCTTCTCATAAGCCGCCAGATTGTTCTCATAAACATAAACGTCACGAGAGAGAATATAATCACGAGTATTCCCCGATCCAGTGGCTTCGACTAGCCCCATTTCTACAAGTTTTTCCACCACCGAGCGCACTCTGTTCTCCGTGATTTGAATCATCACTGCGAGTTTCGCTATATTTAAACGGCGGTACTCTTTCAGAGCAGATAAAATCATCAGTGCCGATATGGAAAGCGGGCTCGAATGAGTGCTATTGCACCGTTCTAACAGAGCATGAAAAGCCATATCAGGTTTGGCTCGCAGAATGCTTACTTTCACGTACTGAGAGGAGGATCCAGAATAATCAGGCCAAGGTCTTCCATAATTAATCGAACCTTCAAAAATGCGATCAATACCTCGTCCGCTCTTCTCTGCCAGTCCGATACGCTTGAGTGCAAGAGCTAAAGATGGATTTCGTCCCATAGGCTCAACTGTTAGAATATTATGCACTCCAACGCCCTCAATAAAGCCACCATGGCTACTAATCATTAACTCCTCATCATTAATAACGAGGCGAACGTCTCCCAGAATCGCGTAGTCACGATGACAAAAAGCATTAACCAGAGCTTCACGAAAGGCAATAGGGGAGAACGCCGGCACCGGCTCCCGCAAGAGGCCGTGCTGGAATTCATCCTCCGTGTTGTAATACCGAAAGTTTTTCTCAAAGATCTCCATAGTCTCAAGGATGGGACGAGCAGAATGCTCATTGATAATCAACTTTGTACCACGAAGCACCTGCAAGGTAGCTCTTGCCGTCGGTAATAGCTCCTGTAGTCGCTGTGCCTTCCCGATCAGAAGCAATCCTGTGACAGTAGGACGCAGCGCTCCTGTAACTTCACTAGCGATTCCTAGAGCCTTGTATAGAGCTTCATCATCGAGATCATCTAGCTCTTTTTCATTCCCTTTTCTGATTAATTCGCGTAAGCGATCGCTCTCCCTCGAGTCGAGGTCTTCCATGCAAGCATTGCTCAGGCACTGGCTAGAATAGTCGTAATGCCTCAATGAAGACAGACGATTCGCGTACTGTATGGGATAGAATGCCACGGTTTCAGGTGTGCCATCGTGTTTGAGGCATCTTCTGAGCGTCTTTCCCTCAATCGTTGCGACGATATGCTGCGATGACTCTACTCGGATACAGATGACTCTTTTGCTATCAACAGTGATGTCTGTGACGCTTGTTTCTACAGGTGGCATCGTTTTGTTGCGAATGAAGGCCACGAGACCTTGTGATTCTTTGCGCTCTTCGTGTACACCCGTGACGGAGCCATCGTCCTCGATGCCCAGATAAAGGCTACCGCCAGAGGTATTCGCAAATCCAACAATCGTCTCGATGATTTGCGAATCGTGCAGCTTCTTGCAGTCACTTTTGAATTCGACAGTGAGGCTTTCTTTCTGAGGGAGTTCGTGCATATGATGGTCGGGTCTAAAGCTACTTTAACGAAAAATACGCTAAAGGCAATAAAAAAGAATATCCAGATACGAGCCAAGGTCAGCCTGTAGCAGGCTGACCTTGGCTGGATGATGAGTTAAAAGAAAATTTAGTCCCCGCTCTTGAGCACCTTGATGAAGGCCTCTTGGGGGATGTTCACGCGTCCGATCGCCTTCATGCGCTTCTTGCCCTCCTTTTGCTTTTCGAGCAGCTTGCGCTTACGCGTCACGTCACCGCCGTAGCACTTCGCCGTCACGTTCTTCTTCATCGCGGAGATACTCTCACGGGCGATGATCTTGCCACCGATGCAGGCTTGGATAGCCACGGTGAAAAGCTGCCTGGGGATCACGTCCTTGAGCTTCGTCGCCAGCTCGCGTCCCTGCGCCTCGGCGCGGTCGCGATGCACGATCATAGAGAAGGCATCGACCGACTCACCCGCGATCATCATGTCCATCTTCACGAGGTGGGCAGACTGGTAGCCGTCTGGCTCGTAGTCCATCGAGCCGTAGCCGCGTGTGGCGGACTTGAGCTTGTCATTAAAGTCAACGAGGATTTCCGCCATGGGGAGGCGGCAGGTGAGCATGACGCGCATGTCGTCGATGGTCTCGGTGTGGTTCACCTCACCGCGCTTCTCGAGCACGATACGCATGATATCGCCGATGTAGTCGGCGGGGATCATGATAAAGACCTTCACCATGGGCTCACGGATCTCCTTGATCTCCTGGGCCTCGGGGAGGAAGGTGGGATTGTCCACCAGCATCTCCTCGCCATCTGTCTTGGTCACCTCATAGATCACCGAGGGGTAGGTCGAGATCACGTCCATGTTGAACTCACGGCGCAGACGCTCCTGAATGATCTCCATGTGGAGCAGCCCGAGGAAACCGCAGCGGAAGCCGAAGCCCAGAGCCACGGAGCTCTCGCCCATGTAGCTGAAGGCCGCGTCATTGATCTGCAGCTTTGCCATCGCTGCCTTGAGACTCTCGTAATCGCTGGAGTCGATGGGGTAGATGCCTGAGAACACCATAGGGCGTATCTCTTTGAAGCCGGGGAGCGGCTCGGAGCAGGGGCTGATCATGTCGGTGTAAGTATCACCGATCTTGACATCACTCGCAGACTTCATGTTGGCGATGATGTAGCCCACATCCCCCGTGCGCAGAGCGGGAGTCGCCTGCATCTTGGGGGTGAAGACACCGACTTCTTTGACTTCATAAGTCTCATCGGTGTGGAAAAGCTTGACCTTCATCCCGCGCTTCACCTCGCCTGAGGCCATGCGGACGTAGGAGACGACACCGCGGTAGGCGTCGTAGACGGAGTCGAATACGAGCGCGCGCAGCTTGTTGTCCTCGATCTCCTTTGGGGGAGGGATGCGCGCGACGACAGCCTCGAGGATATCCTCGATACCGATACCTGCCTTGGCGGAGCAGAGAATAGCCTCATCGCGGGGGATGCAGATCACATCCTCGAGCTGCTTGTAGACGCGGGGGAGATTGGTGCTGGGGAGATCGATTTTGTTGACCACGGGGATGATGGTCAGCCCCTGATCGAGGGCGAGGTGCATGTTCGCGAGCGTCTGAGCCTCGACACCTTGGGCGGCATCGACGATGAGGAGGGCTCCGTCACAGGCGGCGAGGGAGCGGGAGACCTCGTAGGAGAAGTCGACGTGACCAGGGGTATCGAGGAGATTGAGCTCGTATTCCTGCCCGTTCTTCGCCTTGTAGCGCATGGTGACGGGGTGGGACTTGATGGTGATGCCTTTCTCGCGTTCGAGATCCATGGCATCGAGGAGCTGATCTTGCTTCTCGCGCTCGGAGATCGTTTGGGTGAACTCGAGGAGGCGGTCGGAAAGAGTGGTCTTGCCGTGGTCAATGTGGGCAATGATGGAAAAGTTGCGTTTGAACTCGGTGCTTGTAGACATGCGCGCGAGAGTATAGAGGAGATGCTTTTGGAAGTCAAGTCATTTGCGAAGTTCCTGTGTACTGCCGTTTTATTGAGTAAGACCGAGACCACATGCAAGAGATGCGAAGCATCTTGGATTCTTAAGGTCTAGACCTTAAGCGATCTCCGGCGATCGTTCGCCGGCGGGTCTGGGCAGAGCCCAG
>CAYJLP010000057.1:0-10512 GCA_964371115.1 uncultured Akkermansia sp.
CGCCGCGTGTGTCGGAGTGGTGGCTGATGTTTGATTATTTTGCGGCGCATTCGGGGGTGATGAGGAATGATGAGGAATGATTTGGGGAAACTCAAATTTTAACCTTTCTTTTGTTGGGTGAAAAATCTTATTTTTCATTCAACAAAATAAAGTACATGCTCCTAACTTGATTAGATATAGGCTGTCAAGAAGTAATCCATATAAAGTCCCCGAAGGGGCGAGCGAAGCGAGTTTATGCTGGATTACGACTTGATGGCCTACATCTAATCAAGTACGCAGACCGTGGCTGCTCATTAACCGCCGCCAAAGTAATAACTGCCGTTTGTGTGTACGCTTCGCGTTTGCCACGGTAGATAACAGGCGCGCTTCGCGCGCAGGATTGACGGGGGCGTCAGTGTAGGCTGTGGCGACCATGCAAAGTTTGCCACACGAGCGTGTGATGTAGATCTGCACTGACGCCCTGCGGAGGCTTCGCCTCCTTGCCACTGGGGCGCACACCTACGGTGCGCCCGAAGGGGCTTATCCTCATCACCTTCGCTACGCTCAGGCCGGGCAGGAGGTGTCCTGCCCTTTCTTCGTCTCATGTTGGCATGCAACATGACCTTCACCCCACTGGCGAACGATCGCCAGAGATCGCTTAAGGTCTATCCTCAGAGTTCTCGCTTCGCGAGAACCGTCCAAGAAGTGTCTTGGACTCTCTTCGTCTCATGTTGGCATGCAACATGCCTTAAGAATCCATTGACTTGTCACGGCAATGTTGGCTACAACCGTGGATCCCGCCCCATAAAGTCTCTATACTGCTGCGCCGCCGGCACGCTCTTCCCCTGCTCCAATATGCTCTCCCGTAGCGCCCTCCCCGTCTCAGGATTCATCAGCCCTTCCCCCCGAAAGCGCGTAAAGGCATCCTCCGCCAGTAGCTTCGTCCAGTCATACCCATAGTACCCCGCCCCATAGCTATTGCCAAACACATGCTCCCACGTGTGAAGGAAATACAGCTGCCGCTTATAGGGAAACTGCGCCGTACTCAAGATGCGATGCGCCGCCTCATCAATGTCCTGTTCCGCAAATTGGCTCCTGTAGTTCAGGTGCATTTCCAGATCCAGCTTTGCCTGCCCGAGCTGCATCAAATCATCCCAGATGTCAAATGATTGATAGTGCTGGAAGAGTGCCGCTGCTTCCTGCGGCGTGATGGGCTCTCCCGTAAAGACGCTCTTGCTGAGGCTCGCAAGGATGTGCTCATCTGCGACCCATTTCTCCATGAGCTGGCTAGGCATTTCTATAAAGTCCATGGGTGCTTTCAAGCCCGCCTGCGAGAAGAGCTCTACGTCGCTGATTGTCAGATGCATGACATGCCCCAGCTCGTGAAAGAGGGTGATGAGCTCCGAGATGCTATAGTATTTCTCCCCCTCCTCGGGCTTATAAAAATTGCTGCGCACGATGCTCAAATGCCGTGCCTCTCGACTGCCTGTGCTGCCTGTGTGAATGGGCGTCGTCCACGCGCCCGCTGCCTTCCCCTCGCGACCATACTGGTCGAGATAGAAGGTACCGAGGTGCTTTTTCTCCTGCGAGCCTCGGTCATAGATGCCATAGGCACGGACATCAGGATGCCAGACTTCCGCATCAACAACAGGCTGGATACGGATAGCAAAGAGGGTTTCAAAGACTGAAAATATCCGCTCTAGGGTGTACCCCGCAGGGAAGAGTCCCCAGCTGCTCACTTGTTTCTGCTGCTGCTGCGCGTGGTACTGGCATAGGTAGTAGCTCGCATTCCACGCCTCTAGGCTGTGGGTCTCGACTCCCCGCCGCTCGGAGACGAAGGCGAGCAGTTTTTCCTGCTCGCTCTGGCTCTGGGCATAGAGTTTTTCCAAAGATTGATCAACAAAGTCGAGTGCCGCCGCTCCTGTCTCCAGCATGGCGTTCTGCGCGGCGTAGTCCGCGTAGTTGCTATGACCTAGTAGCTCCGCGTATTGCTGTCGCAGCTGGAGGGTCTCTCGGATGACGGCGCGGTTGTCATAGGGTGCTTGCGTCGCCACACCTTCGAGAGCTTCCCACATGAGGCGGCGCGTGGCTTCGACTTCGCAGTACTGGAGGATGACGTAGGCGCACTGGAGCTCGAGGGTGAGTAGCCACTGGGGCTGCTCCTCGCTGCCGTAGCCTCGTGCGCGCGCCTGCTGGGCGAGGCTGTCGAGCCGCGCGTCACTCAGTCCGAGTAGCTGGGCTCTGTCAGCGGTGATGTGCTGCCATGCCCGTGTGGAGGCGATGATGTTGGCCTTGAATTGCTCGCTGAGCTGGGTGAGGCGCACGGTGATGGCTTGGAGTTGTTTGTGCTTATTTTCGTCGAGTTGACCGCCCATTTGTTTGTACTCGCGCAGGGTGTCGCGGATGTAGAGCCGGCGCTCGGGGCTGAGGTCTTGTACCCATGGCTGGGCAGCGGCACGTTCGAGGGCTTGCCAGAGGGGGCGGTTTTGCTTGGCTTCCGAGCTGTATTGGGCATGCTGCTGGAGCATGGAGGTCATGTTGGCGCGCACCTGTGGTGTATCGGCTATGATGGTCAGCACGAAGATGATCTGGGTGAGGCTCGCGATGTCGTAGCTACAGGCATCAAGGACGCCGTAGGTGTTTTCAAAGTTCATCTCCTCCTCGCGCAGCTGGGCGATCCCCTCGTATCGCCGCTGCGCCTGTGCGATGGCTTCGCGTAGGGCGGGGCGTAGGTCCTGCTGGGCGAGCTGTGACCAGCGGGGGTGGAATTCCCGCGTGCTGGTGTCGATGGGGGCAGTGGCTACGGGGGCTGCGGCTGCGTGCAGCGGCAGCAGCGTGAAGCTCAGCAGGAGGAGGGAGGCGGCGACATTCTTCATAGATGTCTGACTATAACAAATGTCGCCCGCAGGACGCAAGCGCGAATTCGGCTCTATCTCCCCCGCGCAGGCTATCATCTCTGTCCGGCCTGTGTCCGATCTGTGTCATTTTCCTTCCCTAAAAGGGGTGGCTAGCCTATACTAGGCTAAGCATTTTATGAAAGGCTTGCTTCAGAATCACAGCTTCCTCATCAGACTGGCTGTCCTCGCGCTGCTCTCTGTGAGTCTCCCCCACTGGTGGCACACGGCTGGCGTTGTTTGGGATTTGGTGCCTCATCACTACGTGGTGGTGTGCTGCTACTTGCTGCTGTTTCTAGAGCTAGGCTTGTGGCTCTTGCGGCGTAGGCATTATGTGCTCTATATTGTTTTCTTGGTCGCGGCCTATGTGGCGTTTTATTATTTATCTGATGTCTTAGCGCTGCTGCATCTATCGGATGCTTATGAGAGTTTGTTTAGGATTCAGCG
Source organism: uncultured Akkermansia sp. (assembly GCA_964371115.1). Taxonomy (GTDB): domain Bacteria; phylum Verrucomicrobiota; class Verrucomicrobiia; order Verrucomicrobiales; family Akkermansiaceae; genus Akkermansia. The sequence continues at coordinate 3,321 of CAYJLP010000057.1, forward strand.
ACTGAGGGTCAACTACACATGTTTTACGATGCTGCGTGTGGTGATGGTTGCGAGCATCGTTTATCATCTCTTTGGGCTGCGGCGTGAGAGGGAGACGATGCAGAAGGCCAAGATGCAGGCGGAGCTCACGATGCTCAAGTCTCAGATCACGCCTCACTTCTTTTTCAATAGTCTCAACTCCATCTACAGTCTCGCCCTCGCACAGAGTGAGAAGACGCCCGATGCCATCATCACGCTCTCGGATATGATGCGCTATGTGCTCACGGAGGCGAAGGCTGACTGGATAGGTCTCGAGCATGAGCTGAGCTATCTCCAGCATTATGTCGAGCTCCAGCAGCTGCGCCTCCCCGCAAAGACCAAGCTCGACTACCAAGTGGAGCAGCAGCTCGGCGATTACCGCATCCCTCCCATGCTTCTCGTTTCCTTCTATGAGAATGCGTTCAAGTACGGGGTGAGTGCTCAGCGTGAGGTCACCATCAGCATCCACTTGACGGTGGAGGACCACATCCTACGATTGAGGACTCAAAACGCGCTCGCTACGACTCCCAAGCAGGAGCAGAGCACGGGGCATGGTCTCGCCAACTCACGCCAGCGACTCGAGCTCATCTATCCCAATCGCCACGAGCTTGTCATCAAGCAGGGCGATGACTTCTTTGAATTAGAACTCACTCTTCAATTATCATGAACAGGATCCCGCTATTCGCAGTACTTCTCTGTGTCTCGTCTCTCTTGCTGAGTTGTGATGAGGCCACCCAGCTCCGCGCCGAGAACGACCTAGACTCAGGCAAGGAAAAACTCAGCGCCGAGCAGCGCGAGCGGCTCAAGGAGCTGTTTCTCCAGCGCGTCGATCAGGATCAGGATGGGCACATCAGCGCCAAGGAGAGGCGCGATGCTCAGAAAAGGATGATCGAGCGATTCGACCGCGACGGCGACGGAAAAATCAGCGAAGAGGAGAGAAAAGCGGCCCAAGAGGCGTTTAGAATACGACGCGAGCGGTGGCAATCATCGGAGTGATTGCCCCATTCGTCACTAGATCTAGGGGCTTCGTCACTTGATACTTTGTTTGTTTTTCTTTTGCTCTATACTGCACCCAAGCCCTCATCCTCGAGGGGCAACAATGAAAGAAAAACAAATGAAAAAGACACTCCTCATTCTCGGCTTGACGCTGCTGCCCGTATGCTGGGCGCAATGCAGCGACGAGCAAAGCATCCAACAAGAATCCAAGCAGAAAGAACATCCACTCGAGCAGTTTGACATCAACAAAGATGGCATCGTCAGCCTCGAAGAGCGCACGGCGGCGAGATACACGCTCATCGACCGATTTGATTCCAATGGCGATGGTCATCTAGATGATCAAGAGCGCGCAGCGGCACGCGAAACGCTCATCGACAAGTTCGACCGCGATGCCGATGGCACCCTGCGCCACGAGGGACGTACGCTGCTGCGCAAGGCTCTTCTCGCTCGATTCGATACCAATGGCAACGGCAAGATAGACGCGGAAGAACGCGCGGCGGCGAAAGACAAGCTCATCAAGCAGCTCGACCGCGATGGAGACGGCACGCTCATGTCTGAAAAGAGAGCGACTCTCAAGCATGCACTGCTAGCGCGATTCGATCTCGATGGTGATGGTAGACTCAGCCTCGTGGAGCGTGCCGCTGTCAAGACCTCGCTCATCAAGAAACTCGACCGTGATGGAGATGGATCTCTGAAAGCCGAGAGAAAGAGCGCGGTCAACAAAGCCCTGCTCGTCAAGTTCGATCTCGACGAAGACGGCTCGATCAGCGATACCGAGCGCGACGCGGCTCAACAACAACTCATCGCACGATACGACCGCGATGGAGACGGCACGCTCAAGTCCGAGAAGCGCGCCTTGATCAAGCAGCTCCTCATGGCGCGGTATGACCTCGATGGCGATGGGATGCTGAGTGATGTGGAGCGGGAGGCTCTCAAAAGCGTCCTCCTCAAGAAGTACGACCGAGATGGGAATCGCGAGCTTGATGCGCAAGAGCGCCAAGCTATCCGCGCCGCGATCAGCGATCGCTTTTTGGGGTGCATCTAAGGCACTAGACCGACATCGTTCCTCTAGGTCGTGGACACGTGCTTACTTTGTTGAATGGGCATGAGATTCTTCATTCAACAAAGTAAGCTCCCCTTTCGGGAAGAAAGCTTGCGAAAGCACCTTATTTCTTCAGCTGCTCCATGAACTGGAGGATGAGCTCGGCGATGTCGCGTGTCTTTTCCTCCGCGGCAAAGTGGCCTGCATCCAGCAGGTGCAGCTGCGCGCGGGGCAGGTCGCGCAGGTAGGCGCGCGCGCCGTGGTGGTTGAACTTCTCATCACGCGCTCCCCATACAATGAGGGTCGGTGGCTGGGTCTCGCGCAGCATCTTCTGCCACTGGGGGTAGCTGAGCAGATTGTTGTTATAATCGCGGAAGAGGGCGACTTGGATCAGTCTGTCCTCGGGACGTTGTAGGAAAGCGAGGTCGTGTGTCCACGCGTCGGGGCTCTGGATGTGCTGCTTGTCCTTGGGGATGTCGTAGAGGTATTGTTTCTCAATGATGGTATCGCGACTCGTGAGCTCGTAGAGGGCGCGCTGCTTTTGCTCGCTGCGATCAGCCTGCGCGCTGCGGAAGAATTGGCGTCTCTTCTCGGTGAGTCCATCGAGGTAGGCGTTGGCATTTTGCACGATGAGGGCTGTGATGCGCTTGGGGTTTTTCATCATCATGCGGTAGCCCACAGGAGCGCCAAAGTCCTGCATGTACATAACGTAGTCCTGCACACCGAGCTTGTCGAGGAGCTTGTCGTTGATGTCCGCCAGCAGTCCAAAGCTGTAGTCCACCTTGTCGGGGTGCGGGTGGTCGCTGTAGCCCGAGCCGAGGTTGTCCGGTGCGATGACGTGGTAATGCGTCGCGAGCATGGGGATAAGGTGGCGGTAGCTATGCGAGGAGGAGGGGTAGCCGTGCAGCAAGACGATGGTGCGCGGGTGCTGCTCGCCCGCCTCGCGGTAGAAGATGCGATGCCCGTCTATCTCCTGATAGCGGTAGTGCGTCGGCGGTGGGAGGAAATAGCGACTCGCCGCGGACGCAGCAGGCGAGCTCGCGTCGAGGGCAGCTGGAGGAGCAGCTGGTGGGAGAGCTTCAGGCGTGGCGAGCAGGGTCGCGGGGATACTGAGGGCGAGATAAAGGGAGAATGCGAGAGGTGTATACATAGACCTTGTATTATAATGTAAAAATCCCCACCCTCCATCATGAAGCATGACATGTTAGACAATATGACACTCAAACATTTTATTAACAAAGATACTTTTATCTCGACAAGAGCATCTCTTTTTGCAAGGATAGCAGAAGGCAGAAATTCACCTCCCCTTTTTTCTCTTCTTTCTCTTTCTCATGACATGAAACAATACCTCAAATCCCTCATCCTCACCCTCCTCTACGCCCCCATCTCCCTGCTGCTGCTCTGGCAGCTCAGCGAGCATACGGAGCGCTTCTTCGAGTACACCTCCTATGCTGGGTACCAGCACTCCATCACGATAGGTCTGCTTGTCTTGGCGCTACTGGTGGCACTCGTCATCAGCGTACGACTGCTCGGTCGCCACCTCTCGAGCTCGGTGCTGCTGCTCATCACGCTCGTGGGCGTCCAGCTCTACCTCTCGACACCCCTCACCCCCGTGCGCGATGAACTCGCAATCGAGCCCATCGCCATCAGCGATATCCAAACCCAGCAGCAAGATCGCATCTGGCGCAAAATACACACTCACGAGATCTCCCCACGCCTCGTTGACCAGAGTCTCAAGGACGCGCCTATCCTCCTCGTGACCAGATCGGGGCAGACACTCTTGACAGAAGAGCACGGCGAGGATGAGTATGTCGAGCTTGGCGGCAATGTACGGCTGCATGTCATGCGTCTCTACGGAGAGCAGCACTGGCCAAAGCGCGATATCGCAGCAGACTCGCCCTTGACCATGCTTGACTTCACTGTTTATATGCTTCCCAGCGAGAAGACGAAGCAGCTCCACAGCATCTCGCTCTGGCTCATGGGAGGCGGCGCGCTGCTGCTACTGCTCTCACTCGTGCGTCGTTTTGGTCGCAAGTATGAATACTCGTGGGCATCCCTCATCCTCATCACCCCTCTCCTCGCTGTCGTAGCAGTGGGCGCGATCCTTGTGGTCCCTTTCTTGCTGCCGTTCTTCTTCGTAGCAGAGCTACACACAGCCGTACTTATCCAGGAGCTTTCTCTCCAGAACCTCATCGAAGCAGCCCTTTCTATGACACTCTTTCTTCTCATCGGCAGCTTACCCTTTATCATCGTGTTTGCACTCAACACCGCTCGCAGCTACTTCACCCTCTCTCTGCTAGTGCTGGGTGCAGCAGGCGGCGTGTTCTACTTCACCACACTGGCTCAGCATGATGCGAGCCAGCACACGCTCACCATCCCCGCGAGCAGCCAGATAGCAACGACATTCTCCAGCCCGCAGCATCCCCACAAGATCGAGCTGGCGCGCCTCTATAGCGATGCCGAGCTCGGTGAGAAAGCTAGCATCGCGCTCTTCTCTACGGGCGACTCGGATCCCTCGCGCGTCGGTCTCCATCAGGGCGAGCGCGCGAGTCTCAGCGACTTCTACCTGACAGTGGACTCCATCAAGCCTCAACAAGCTAGCAGCGTGATCACATGCAGCATCATCCACTGGAAAGACCTCACGCTGGTCAAGCAGGGCTTCCTGCTCTTCTGCCTCCTGCTCGCTTTGGCTAGCCTCGCCGCGCCGACGATGCGAAAGCCGCGGGCATCCAAATAGAATAAGGCATCTTGCCACATGAGCAGCTTCAGATTTTATATCCAGCTGCATGATCATTAACGGCGTGCTCTTATGCTCATTTTTTAGATTCAGGCTCAGAACGAACTCATTTCGCTAGGTGCCCCATAGCACATCACTCACCGGATCGGATGGACCGTTTTTATAGTCTATCCGATCCGAAAGCCACAAATTCAAAAACCAAGAACAACGAATGCAACAGGGTTAGTTTCTCACTCAACTTCTCCGCCCTCGGTGGCAACACCCTCGGTAGAGCTAGCAGTAGGTATTCTATCACGGGAAGCAAGCAATCAGGCCTGTCGTCTTCGAGTTACTATGGCTACACCAATGAAAGCAATGGGCTCGGCTACAACGCCGTTTTCCTTTCAGAGCTGAAGCTCAAATACGGCTACGCCACATCGGGTTACGACTTCACCGTGACGATGAGCAGCGATTATGATTTCTACTATGGCCGCGCCACCGATTTTGACGACAGCATGACAGACTTCCACACCGTACTGCTCCATGAGATCACGCATGGTATGGGCTTTAGCAGCTCCTTGTACAAACAGGGAAGTGACGGCGGCTTGGGCGTCAAGATCCGCACCGATAGCAGCGGCAATGCCGTCATTGATCAGAATGGCAACACCGTCTTCATCCTCTCCAGCTACGACACGCTCATCCTTCAGAATCTCGAAGGCAATGATCCAACTCAACTCACGCTGGGCAACCAAGTCAACCTCGGCGACGCCGCCAACGGCATCACCATCTTCAACCCCAGCATCTACAATTCTGGCTCCAGTATCTCGCACATCAGCGTCGAGAGCGATCCCGACGCGCTGATGAACTATGCCATCAGCAAAGGCGAGGTCAAGCGCGAGCTCTCCGCCGCCGAGCTTCAGATCATGGCGCAGATGGGCTATGAGATCGAGGTCATGCCTGAGCCCAGTAGCCTTCTCATTGTCTTCACCCTGCTGCCACTCGCAGCGACGCGCCGCCGTCGGCAAGCAGCCTAAGTATCAGAACAAGACCATTCCATATCACAGGGTGAGAGATCGCGTCTCTCACTCTGATTTCTTTTTGCTCAAAATAGGTATCGAAGCCTAGAGAGGACCTTGCAAAACTCGTTTTCAGAAATTGCAGATTTCAAAAATGAGCGACACAGCACGTCTTTTGCAGCATTTTGGCGAGAATTTGCGACTTTTTGAGTTTACATAGCTCGCTATGCGCGCCCAAACGCCGCAAATTCTCATCCAAACTGCTAGCAAAATCCGAAGCTGCTAATTTTGCAAGATCCCCTAGAAAATGAAACATTTTATTCTGTTCAAAAATACGCATTTGTGCTAGAGTGTGGTCATGAGCTCCTCATCAATCGTTTGCCGCCCCACGACAGATACCTTTGTGCGCTTCTTTATCATCCTAGCAGCGTTCTGGGGCTTTGCTCTCTACTTTTTCTATGACGGTGCCATCGGCTATCGCAACAAGAACGCCGCCTACTTCGCCTTCCAAGCCTTTGCCGAGGGTGGACGCGAGGCGGGCAACCTCCCCCCCCAGCAGTGGGAGGCAAAGTACCGAGGCAAGAAGCTCTTTGAGACCATCCCCAGCACCCAGTGCGTGCCCAGTGAGCTCGACATGATCATGCTGGAGAAGTCCCACCCCATGCCTAGCGATCGCATCAACGACCCCGTCCCTGCTGAGCTCCTCGACCACGCCGCCATGAAGGCAGGCTGGAATGCCGCATGGTCGCGCTACAGCAGCACCATGCGCTACCCGCTCAAGCCCAGCGACAAGCCCTACGATCAGGCCTCCGTTGACGAGCAATGGATCGCGGGCGGCGTCTGCGTGCTACTCGGAGGCGTCATCCTCTACTTCATCGCCCGCACCGCGCGCCGCGTGCTCTCCATCGAGGGTCGCCAAGTACGCGCCGTCGGCGAGTCATTCAGCATTGATGAGATCAGCAAGATCGACCTACGTCAGTGGGGACCTGGCTTCAAGGGTGTCGCCTACTTCACCGTCAAAGGAAAGCGCCTCAAGGTGGACGGCATGACCTACGGAGGCTTCTCGTCAAAGAGCGATGCACCCGCCGAGCGCTTCATGCAGATGCTCCTCTCCCAATACAGCGGTGAGATCATCGAGTACGCCGAGGAGAAGGAAGAGAACAATAAATAAGAACACACACGGGCATTGCCCCCTCTCCTATGTCTCGACGATCTGGCAAATCCCCGCGCCCTCGCACCGCCTCCTCCTCTCCTCAGGATGGAGGCTCTGTGAGCGATTGCCCAGCCATGAGTCAGACGCCTCCCAGCCTGCACAAGGAGCCGCGCAAGGAAGCCTCATCTGCAGACGACGCCTCCCCGCCCCGGCCGCCGGGCGGGGGGGGGGGCCCGGGGGGGGGGGGGGGG
>CAYJLP010000057.1:10522-14310 GCA_964371115.1 uncultured Akkermansia sp.
TGGCGCACCCTCCTCGTGACACGCGTCAGCCCCCTCTGCGCGCGATGCGCGAGCCATGTGCAGTGCTGCTGGCAGCACCGCCGCGTGCACCCCATCCTCAGACTGGGACGCCGCGCCGCGCGCGTCCTATGCTCGACGCGGATGGCACTCGCGCTGAGCATCTGTCTCTTTCTCACCCAGCTAGGCTCCGTTGGTCTCGGCTTGGTACATCATTGGACGCGCATGAGCGAGCAGCTCCTACGCGTCCAGCAACTCAAGCTCGAGGAGGCACAGATCCTCGCCGCCGCCGCAGAAGCGCAGCAGCTCCGCCCCAAGCTCGCGAGCAATCCCCACACAGGCACGAGCCTCACCCTCCCTGCGGAGAGCTCCTCGGACACAGGGAGTAACAATCCCCTGCTCGACGCCCGCGATGTGAACACCATCCTCGAGCAGGAAGACATGAGCGACATGCTCGAAAAGCTCGCCCGCGAAGACGAAGCCCGCATCCGCGCCTCGCAGCAGCAGCAGCAGGATGCCAGCGCAGCCTCCTCAGCCGAAGCCAGCAAGAGCGCGGCGCAGGCCAAGCGTGAAGAAGAGTTCCAGCGCCTCAGCCGCACGGGCATCACCGCCCTGATCGCGGGCGACATGCGCCTCTGCATCCTCTCCCTCTCACAGGCCTCCACCATCCATCCTAACAACCCAGCCCTGCTCTACTACCACGGGCTCGCCTACGACAAACTGCTCAACCCCAACAAGGCGCGCGAGTACTATATGCAGCTCTTCAACATGAGAGACGAGGCGGGAGAGTATTTCAAAAAGGCCAGCCAGCGTCTCACCTACGGCTTTGCAAATCCCGAAGCCATGCGCGGCAAACTCGCCTTTGGGCCTCACCTCGTGCGTGTCGACTACCAAGTCGAGCGCGGTGAACATGTCGAGGCCGTCTTCCCCATCCTCCTCGCGCCTGAGGAAGACATACGCCCCGAGGACGTCTACATCCACATCCAATTCTTTGACCTCACCAAAGGGGGCGACATCCAGATCTCGCACCATGAGCCCACCATGACATGGGAAAATGCCACCCCTACCTGGGCAGATGGTGAGGAGCGACTGATCGTCCACTACAACATCCCTGTCCCCACGCAGGAGCAGCTCGACGCCTTTGGCGAGATGAAGTACTATGGATTCACCGCAAAGCTCTACTACCGCGGCGAGCCTCTCGACTGCATCAGCACCCCCTCCTCCCTCATCCTGCGTGAGTACCAGCTGCAGCGCGAGCAAGATCGACCACAGGGCAACTTTGAGCTCCTCCCCGATGAGGATATCTTCTCCACCGATCAGGCGCTACCCGCCAGTGACAGCGATCTGCCCCTCATCGAGGGCGCAGGCAGCGACGGACTCGTCCCACTCTAATCGACTCGCAGACCTCGCCTCCATCCTATTTTCCACCACCGATCGCGCGCTACCATGACTCTCAAACCTAGCCTCCCCTCCCTCCCTCACCAGCTTGGGCACTACACCTTCACCGAGCTACTGGGTGTACACGAGCACCACGAGTTCTACCGCGCCATCCAAGACGAGGTCGAGCGCGAGGTCATCATCGAGCTGCACCGACAGGCACCTGGAGTCATGCCCCATGCGGACAAGAGCTTTATGAACTCGGTCAAAGCGCGCGCCCACGTGAATCTCCCCCGCATGATGCAGGTCTATGAGAGCGTGCAGATCGGGGGCTACAGCTTCGTCGCCTACCAGCTCCCACAGGGTGTCGCGCTCAGCGAGCTCGCCGAGCGTCGCCGTGAGCTCAGCGTGCTGAGCATCTGCCGCGCCATCGAGCAGTGCGCCACACTCTACCTCAGCTGCGACCAGCTCGACATGAGCACCCGCGTACTCACCAGCGATATGATCTTCATGGAGTCTGAGGAGAGCTTCTACTTCCTCCCGCCGCTGTGCGCCAGCTGCCACACAGCGGAGCTCACCCTCGACCAGCGTCCGCCTATGCAGGCACTAGGCACGGCACTCCTCCCGCTGCTCCCGCAGCGAGTCGAGGGCTCCTCACGCACCATCACACTCGTCTCATGGCTCATGGAAGGCTACGAAGGAGAATTCCTCGACTGGATCTCCATCCAAGCCACCTCCCTCGACCTCATCGAGCAGGTGCTGCCCAACTGGGCGAGCACCAAGGCGGCTAACTCACTGCTCCAGTCCAAGGCCGCGCGCGACCGCTACAACGCCCGCGCCAAGAAGCAGCGCATCGTCTGCCTCGGCATCATCGCCGCCTGCGCGCTCATCACCCTCATCTCCGTCAAGCAAATCTACCAACGACTCACCCCCCCACGCGCCAAGGTCACGCAAAACCCCAACACGCCGCGCAGCACATCCAAAAATAACAATACCAACAAAACAGCCCAAGTCCACCAAGGCGAGCTCAGCCAGCGCAGCTCGCAGGACAGCTAATCCCATTCACACCCCTCCCCCCACTCCCTCCCAGTATGAAATCACTCATCCGCCGCCTCGTTGTCCTCATCGTCCTCCTGCTTGCGCTGCCCCAGCTCCAAGCCCAGATCGACGTGCGCATCGAACCCGTACGCCGCAGCCACCTCATCGGTGAGCCCGTCATCATGAACCTCTACCTGCGCAACAACACGGATAGCACCGTCGTGCTCAGCAACACACGCGGCCGCCCCTGGCTGCACCTCGATGTCACCTCCAAGCTCTACCCCCGAGGCGTCCCCCGCCTCGTACTGGCGAAGTTCCCCTCCGTCACCATCGCCTCAGGTAGGACAGTGGCCTTCAAGCTCGACATCGCGCCCGCCTTCCGCTTTGACAAGAGTGGCACGTACTCACTCACCGCCACCCTGCGCATGCCCGACCGCCGAACCACATACAACTCGCAGCTCTGCACCTTCAACTTCAACGAAGGGCACTCCTTCAAAAAGTTCAACATCACCAATAGGAAACGCGACATTGAGCTCCATGCCAAGACCCTCAATATCAAGAACAGCCCCGCCATCTTCGGACAAGCCATTGACAAGAACTCGGGTACCGTCCTCAATGCCTGCTACCTCGGCAAGTACATCTCGTATATGAAGCCCATCTTCCTGCTCGACAACAGGCAGCACATGCACATCTTCTTCCAATCCACGCCAAAGTTCTTCCTCTACGCCGTCGTCGCCCCCAATGGCAAGAAAACCGTCCATGAGGTCTACGTCCGCGCGGGAGGGCCCATCGACCTCATCGCCGTCAAGGGCAAAATCATCGTCACTGGAGCCATCCCCTACAAAGCCCCCACCGCACAAAAATCCAGAGTACGCGCCGCCACCGACCGTCCCTTCTAAGATAACAACACACCACATACACCCATCAGGGGGCTCTGAGATCCAGCAAGCATCAGCAAGCATCACGGAGACCCACCACGCCCCACTACCCACAGCTGCCCCACCCCCCCCTTTTTTATCATCTATGCACATCCCCACACTGGCCATCGTAGGTCGCCCCAACGTAGGAAAATCTGCCATCTTCAACCGCATGGTCGGACGTCGTCTCGCCATCGTCCATGATCAGCCTGGCGTCACCCGCGACCGCCTCTGCGCGCCCACCCGCATCACCGACTACCAAGCCACACTCGTCGACACCGGCGGCATAGGCTCCACACTCGATGATGGATTTGCCAAGCAAGTCGCGCATGAAGCCGACATCGCCATGGCCACCGCCGACCTCATCCTCTTCGTCTGCGACTGCCGCGACGACCTCACCCCCATCGACCTCGCCATCGCCGAGATGCTGCGCAAGAGCGACATCCCCGTGCTGCTCGT
>CAYJLP010000058.1:0-6278 GCA_964371115.1 uncultured Akkermansia sp.
ACCGTTGGCGATACCCGAGAGACGCAGGGCGGCGACGGTGTAGTTGAAGGTGTTTTCCTCGGGAGCGATGCCGATCATTTGCTTGACCTGACCGAGATCAAGACCATCAAAGAAGGAGAAGCTCTCCATCAGGTTGATGTCCATCTTCTCATTGCCTGCTTCTTCGGGGGTGTGGGTGGTGAAGACGAAGCGCTTGCGCACTTCCTCCACATTACCGCCGTTGCGGGCGAGCATGTTGAAGGCGGCGGCGATGCCGTGGGCTTCGTTGAGGTGGTAGATCTCAGGCTCAACACCGAGCTCTTCAAAGAGGCGTGCTCCACCCTGACCGAGCACGACATACTGCGAGAGGCGTGTCATGGGGTTGGCGTCGTAGAGGCGGCGCGTGATGCTGCGGCTCATCTCGTCGTTCTCAGGCAGATCCGTGCTCAGGAAGAACATGGGAGCAGTGCCGAATGTGTTAGGATTGAGGTAGTAGGCCTTGACCCAGACAGGGGAGCCGCAGACGCGGATGAGGAATTTGAGGTTGTGGTCTTCGAGGAAGGAGTACTCCTTGCGGATGAATTGTACCGCCATGTTGCCGTCCTCGGCGCGTGCCTGATTGTAGTAGCCGTAGGACCAGAGGATGCCGATGCCGACGAGGTTCTGATGCAGGGCACCAGCGGAGCGCATGTGGGAGCCGGCGAGGTAGCCGAGACCACCCGAGTAGATCTTGAAGACATTGTCAATCGCGAACTCCATGCTCAGGTAGGCGACGGACTTCGTGTACTTGGGATTGATCTCGTAGGGGTGCGCGTACTGCGCGGGTAAAAAAGAGGAACTCATGATTGTGTTGCTGTGGTTGTGTTCGTAGAGATGTAGAGACGGGGCATCACGAAAATGCCCCGCCCTTTATACACTGCGTGATGTGATTAGGAAAGCATATACTGTTTTCGTTAGGTCTTTTCTACGACAGTATGCTTAAGCGTTCTTGACTGTTTCGGCGTCGATGACGATGAGTTCGAAGGGGTTGAGTATGATTGTCTCAATGCGTCCTGCCTGCAGGCTGTCAAAGGACAGCGCGTCGCCCTTTGGCGAGCTCGCGCTGTACTGGCAGGGGGCCCCGGGGGGGAGTTCAAAGATGCTCGCGGGGTCAAAGCTGAAGCTCTGCTCGCTCGCGGCAGGGTTGCGCAGCACGATGAGTCCCTTGCCATCCTGCCATGCGCCCCAGCCATAGACCTCGAGGGCTGCAGGGTCACCGCCCAGCCAGTGGGAGTCCACCATGACATCGGCCTGCGCGCGTGCCCACTTGGCCGCATCGGCGAGGTCGTCCCAGTTCTGCTCACTGAGCATGCTAGGCGTGATGTAGAGCTCTTGCATCTGGGTGCCGAGACCAAAGCCACTCCAGATCTCGCAGGCGAGGTCAAAGTCGGTCGTCTCGGTGAGACCGCCCGCGCCCTTGTTATAAATGAGACCGTGTGTCATCAGTGAGTTGATGGGGAAGAGCGGCGAGATCTTCGCGTTGTTCTGATAGATCATCGCATCGCGGAAGGTGATCCAGCGCTGGCGCTGGCTGCCCTCACCCGTAAAGGCGTGATCCCAGTTGCCACGCCAGATGGAGTCCGCGACATTGAACCAGAAGGGAGACGCCCAAGTACCCGTGCTGAGGTTCACAAAGACCTCGGGGCATTCCTCACGCACCTCGCTGAGCAGGCTGCTGATTGCTTCGAGGTCCGAGCCAAAGGGCGAGCCCTCGGCAGGAGCGGCCTCACCAGAGGTGCCATCGAGCTTGAAGTGCGTAATACCCTGCTCGCGCACCATCTTGAGACAGATGTCGCGGAAGTGTTCGTAATAGGTGGCACCAGTGAGGGCGAAGCCACGCTCATTGGTCTCAAAGCGACCTGCTGCGGCCTCGAGGCGCTGCAGCTTGGGCTCTCCATAGCCACCCCATGGCGAGATCCAGACACCAGGGGAGGACTTGTAATGCTCGGAGAGCTCCTTGACCTTCGCGAATTCATTGGGCATGCCAGCGTGGAACTCCCAGAGTGTCTCGATATCATCCCAGCCATCATCCATGACAAAGTTATCCACCGTGACGCCGCGCTTCACCACGAGCTCTTCTCCGATGATGCGGATGACGTCGAGTGCGTCCTCTTCGTTGAAGCGGGTGAAGTAGCCAATGTCGTACCAGGAGTTGTAATTCAGACAGGTAGAGTAGGGGCGTGCACGCTCCGCATTGAGGTAATCAATCTGGAAGCGGCGGCGCAGCTGGCTAGGCTCGGAGAAACCAAGCACCGCGCTGAAGCAAGAGATGCTGTGTCGGGGAAGGTCTGTGCTACGCTTGAGCAGGCAGCGCAAGCCACAGGGGCTCACCTCTGCATGACTGGAGGGATGCTCAATGCCTGCAAAGAGACGCTGACCTGCGGCGACCACGGGGGCTCCCTTTACGCTACCCTCAATGCGCGCCTCAGGCGCTTGGATATCCAGCAAGCAGACCTCGCGCACAGGCATGGCGAACTGCTCAGGCTTGATGTGAAGTCCGACGCGCATGTAGGGGCTATCGTCGCGCAGCTCTGCCCACCAGCTGATGATGTTGCCATCGGTAGAGGTGGAGAACTGTACCGTGACGCGCTGCCCCGCCTTGCGCTCCACGAGGCGGCGCGCCGTGGGGTTCGTGCTCAGGCTCTCGATGGACATACTCGCGCCCAAGAGATCGCGCGCGGTGATGGCGTGCGTGGTATCCATGAATTCCTTTTTCGAGCAGGCTTCATCCGTCTGCTCGTCGAGCACGAGGATGCTAAAGATGTCGTTTCCAAGGTCATAACGGCGACCATTAGTTTTGTCATAAACGAGCACCGAGTGCAGGCGGCGCGCTGACACGGTGATATCAAGGGAGATATACTTATTTTCTATCATGGATATGAGATATGGTGAGGGGGTGTCATGGTACTATAGAGCTCGCTTTTGTGCAAGGAAAATAACAAATTATTTTCTTTTTGAATTTTGTGTATGTGTCTTGTATTTAGTGAGGTGTGTATTATTGTTAGGTATTGTCATGTCTGCGGCTCTAAGATACAAAAAAGCCCTTGAGTCCAACTCTCAAGGGCTTTTGACTAATTTTCAATAAAGAAGTATCACGTAGTGGTCTACTCCATTATGCACTGGCTGAGCCTCTCTTGCGAGGGCGTACCCCGACGGGGTAATTCTTCGTAGGGCTCTCTTTACTATAGTTCTTAAATACGCTCTCAGGATTGAGCGGATTTTTCTTCAACGCCTCGATAATGGCGTCTCTCACCGTCGTAGCTGCTTCTAGGGCAGCCTCTTCACTCCCGTATTGTTTGTCCGAGAAGTAGCGTGTAAAATGAACATTCTTGCGACAGATTGTTACGCGCCATCCCTGAAATGAGGTGAACTCGTAGGTGAAACGTGTGATGTTCTTTAGGTGTTTCATAGCTCCATCATTCTACCAAAGAATTTATTTCAATGTAAGGAAAATCGTACGTATTTCATCAGAATGTGATAAAAAAATAATTTCGATCTAAAATCTAAATTTTTGTTTGACTTACAGCTCTTAAAAGTGTACTGTAAAATTTTCATGTCTAACTTATATATTACGTTTTACATTAGAATTGTTATTCATTAGTTATACTGGGGTGCAAAAAACGAGTTTGACAAAGAGCTAGAAAAAGCCTATGTTATCTGCGATTCTTCCCATATGAAAACACGCTTTGAATCCATCCATCCCCTCCTGCGACGTAGCGCGACAGTATCTGAGTGGTCAGATTATCGCTGGCAGCTGCGCCATAGCATCACGCAGCTGCAGCAGCTCGAGGGGCTGCTCACGCTGACAGAAGAGGAGAAAAAGGCGATGTGCTTTGAAAAACACCACCTCTCCTTCCGTGTGACGCCACATTGGCTTAGTCTGATCGATGAGCATGATACACATGACCCGCTGCGCCTGCAGCTCATCCCTCGTGCGCAGGAGTGGGAGTGTCACCCAGAGGAGCGGGAAGATCCCCTCCACGAGGAGGGGCATATGGTCATACCTGGGCTGCTGCATCGCTACCCCGACCGCGTGCTCATCCTCTGCTTGGATCGCTGCGCGGGCTACTGCCGCTACTGCACGCGCTCGCGCCTCGTCTCAGGAGGTCGTCCCATGAGCGCTGCTCTCTCGGAGCGAGGCTTGGCCGCCATCTGCGCTTACCTACGAGAGCATACCGAGGTGCGCGATGTTCTACTCTCGGGAGGAGATCCTCTGCTGCTGAGCGATCATCGCCTCGAAACCATACTCGCTAAGCTCAAGTCCATCCCCCATATCGAGATCCTGCGCATCGGCTCGCGCATCCCTGTGATGCTCCCTCAGCGCATCACGCCAGCTCTCTGCGCGATGCTACAACGCTACGCCCCTCTCTATCTCTCGGTGCACTGCAATCATGCGCGCGAGCTCAGTCCAGAGGCTCTCGAGGCTCTCGGGCTGCTCGCAGATCACGGTATTCCTCTCGGGAGTCAAACGGTGCTGCTGCGAGGGGTCAACGATACGCTTGAGGCGCAGCGCGAGCTCTACCATACACTTCTGCGCGCGCGTGTGCGTCCGTATTATCTCTATCAGTGTGATTTGGTGCGAGGGTCGCGTCATTTTCGCACGAGTGTGAGCGAGGGGCTTGAGCTCATGCACGGGCTGCAAGGGCATACCTCGGGCTACGCGCTGCCTCAGTATGTGCTCGATGCCCCCGGAGGCGGAGGCAAGATACCGCTCAATCCCCAGATGATTCTATCACTGGATGATGAAGTCGTGCGCGTGCGCAATTACCTCGGTAAGGAGTTTAGCTATCCAAATATGTGATCATTTTTGTTGATTATACGTCGATTGGGAAACGTATGAGGGTTTTGCCATGAAAAGATATTCTGTGCAATAGCTGAGTGGAAAGCACCTAATCTAAAAATGGAATAATTTAGGCTTGCTACTTGCTACTTGGAATCATATTATATGGGTATACGTTTTATCATATAAACCACTAAACCCATCAAGATGCTATGATCAGCACCAGTAAAAGAGCTAGCTCTCGCGAGCAAACAGACTCGCTCATCAAATCAGTTGGCGTGCGCATTACGCGTCAGCGTCGTGCTGTCCTTGACACGATTCTCAATTCCAAAGATCACCCCACGGCTAGCCTGATCTTTCAGCGTGCCGCGACCAAGACACGCGGACTCTCCCTCGCTACGGTATATAACTGCCTAGAGACACTCGCGCAAGCCCACATCATCAATCAGCTCAATTTCGATAACGGACCTGCGCGATTCTGTCCTAATCTCATCCCCCACGCTCATTTTGTTGACACGGCGACCGGTGAAGTGTATGATGTGCACCTCAAACCCGGCATCTGCCCCGAAGACGTCTTTGATCTCCCCGAGGGGGTCAAGGTCAAGCACATGGATGTCTACATGCAAGGCAGCGTCGGGTCTGAGAGCGATCAATAATCACCCCCCAGAGCATGAGCCTGCTTATCCGTAATCTGACAGCCAAGGTGCGCGATGGTGCCACCATCCTCAACAATCTCAATCTAGAAATCCCCAAGGGCGAAGTCCACGCCCTCATGGGGCCCAACGGATCGGGCAAGAGCACGCTATCCAAGGTGCTCTGCGGGCATCCAGATTACGAAGTCCTCGGCGGCGAGGTCTCCCTCGACGGGCAAGACCTCTTTGCCATGGACATCGACGCGCGTAGCCGTGCGGGACTCTTCCTCGCCTTTCAATACCCCGTCGAGATCCCCGGTGTCTCCATGGCGAACTTCATGAAAGAAGCCATGCAGTCACGCCTCCCTGAGGAGGAAAAGATGGATCCCGTCGCCTTCTACAAGCAGATGCGTGCGAAGATGGCGCAGCTGGGCATCGACCCCAGCTTCACCAAGCGCGCCGTGAACGAAGGCTTCTCTGGTGGGGAAAAGAAACGCAACGACATCCTCCAGATGCTCATGCTCGAGCCCAGCTACGCCATCCTCGATGAGACGGACAGCGGTCTGGATGTCGATGCCCTGCGCATCGTCGCCGAAGGGGTCAACGCCATGCGCGCGCCCTACCGTAGCTTCCTCGTCATCACGCACTACGAGCGATTGCTCGACTACATCCGCCCGAGTGTCGTCCACGTCATGAGCGAAGGACGCATCGTGAAGAGCGGAGGCTACGACCTCGTTGCCTACATCGACAAGAACGGCTTTGACTTCATCCGCTAAGCAAGCAGCGTCACCACACGAGCCATGTCTGAGTCAGCATTTGATATCGAATCAAAAGGCGAGTTCGCCTAC
>CAYJLP010000058.1:6288-13069 GCA_964371115.1 uncultured Akkermansia sp.
CCTACCCTGAGAACCACCAGTTTGACGCGGGCTACGGCCTGACCGAGCAGACCATCGACTACATCTGCGATGCGAAAGGCGAGGCTGATTGGGTGCGCGAGTTTCGCAAAAAAGCGCTGAAGCGCTTCAACGAGATGCCCATGCCCAGCCACTGGGCACCCGAGGGCATCCATGATGTAGATTTTGACAAGATACGCTACTACCTCGCCACCTCCGCAGCACCCAGCCGCAGCTGGGACGAGGTGCCCGATGAGGTGAAAAAGACCTTTGAGCGCCTCGGTGTGCCCGAGCAGGAGCGCGCCTTCCTCGCGGGGGTCGACGCCCAGTACGACTCCGAGACCGCCTACACCAATATGCGCGAAGAGCTCACGAAGCTCGGCGTCATCTTTGTCAACCCCACCGAGGGACTGCGCGACTATGAGGAGATCTTTCGCCCTTGGTTTGGCAAGGTCATCCCTGTGGGTGATAATAAATACTCTGCGCTCAATCACGCCGCCTTCTCAGGAGGCTCCTTTATCTACGTGCCCAAGGGGGTCAAGCTCAAGCAGCCCCTGCAAGCCTACTTCCGCATCAACTCCGAGAGCCTCGGGCAGTTCGAGCGCACGCTCATCATCGCCGACGAGGACTCCGAGATCATGTACATGGAGGGCTGCACCGCCCCACGTTTTGACACCGCCACTCTGCATTCAGGAGTCGTCGAGCTCGTCGCGATGAAGGGGGCAAAGATCCAGTACGTCACCGTGCAGAACTGGTCGAAGAATGTCTACAACCTCGTCATCCAGCGCGGCCTCGCCAAGCAAGACGCCGAGATACGCTGGATCGACTGCAACATAGGCTCTGGCCTGACCATGAAGTACCCCGCCGTCATCCTCGAAGAAGAAGGCGCGCGCGGAGAGGTCGTCAGCATCTCGCTCGCCCACTCGGGGCAGAAGCAAGACACAGGCGCGCGCATGATCCACCTCGCGGACAACACCAGCTCGAATATCACCGCCAAGTCCATCTCCATCGAGGATGGTATCTCCAGCTACCGCGGAGAGGTCGAGATCAAACCCGGTCTCAAGGGCTGCAAGAACAACACCGAGTGCGACGCCCTGCTCATCAATGCGCAGAGCCGTACTGATACCTACCCCGCCATCACGGTGAACGGCAGCAGCAGCAACGTGCAACACGAGGCCTCTGTCTCTCAGATTGATGAGGATATCCTCTTCTACATGCAGCAGCGCGGGCTGAGTCGCCAAGCCGCCATGAGCCTCGCTGTGAATGGCTTTGTCAATGACCTCGTGAACGAATTCCCCATGGAGTACTCCGTCGAGCTGCGCCGCCTCATCGACCTCGAAATGGAAGGCTCCATTGGTTAATAACTTAAAAATTCTCTCATTCATGGCCTCTTCGCTCCGTTACGCCGACCTGATCACCCCCAGCGATCGCATGCCCGATCGCCTCAATGAACTCTGGCGCTTTGGCCGTCCCCACGTCCATGCGCGCGCCGTCGCCGCCCTGCTGGCGGAGCGGACGAGTGAGGGGCGCGTCAGCTGCGATGTCGATCCCTCCTGCCTGCTGCCCCTCGACGAGAGCGCACGCCCCAGCGCGGCGCAATTCCGCTCTGCAGGCTCGCATGCGCTCATCGCCGAGCAGCTCAAGCACTACGGACAGGGCGTGCGTCTGCTGCTCAGTCGCAGCCCCGAGCAGCCCATTCACATCCGCTACGAGACCGACAGTCTTCTTGCCCCCTATACTGAGATCACGCTTGAGGCTGGGGTGCACGCTCACGTGATCGAGCAGCATCAGACGCTGGGCGAGGGGCTGCTCTTTGCCCTGCGCCGCATCACGCTGCATGCAGGAGCCTGCCTCCATCTCGAGCTGCGCGAGCAGGGGAGTGGCGCGTCGCGCTGCTTCAACATCAGTGAGATCAATCTCTACGACGCTCAGCTTCATCACCTCAGCAGCCACGACAACCAGCTCTGGGCGCGCGAGGAGACCAGTGTGGATCTGCATCGCTCGGATGACAAGACATCCGTCTGTGATGCCTATCTCTATTCGGCGAACGCCTTGCAAGGTGAGCAGGTGCTCGACCAGCGCACGGATCAGAATCATTTCTCCCCAAAGACCAACAGCCGCCTCCTCTACAAGAACGTCATCGACGACAAGGCAACCGCCATCTTCAATGGCAGCATCCTCGTCGCCTCGGGCGCACATGAGAGCGAAGCCTACCAGACGAACCGTAACCTCATGCTCAGCGACAGGGCGACGGCACACTCCCAGCCAGGGCTAGAAATCCTAGCCAACAAGGTGAAGTGCTCCCACGGCTCGGCGACAGGACCCATGGATGCCGAGCAGCTTTTCTACATGCAGGCACGCGGGATCAATCGTGATGAAGCCCAGCGACTCGTCGCCCGAGGCTTCTTGCAAGATGCGCTTGACCGCTTTGCGCCTTCAGAGCGAGACGGTGAAGCAGAGTAATAAAACTGATCGCAGTTAATTAGCTACTGCTTTGGCAGGTTATATTGGTGCAAATCGAGCGTGGTAGCGCATTGTGTCACTCTGATTGTTTAGGGGGCTTCTCACGAGGTAAGATATAGAGATGATTTTAGAGCTGGATTCGCGGAAAATGCAGCCTAAAAGCACTCAAAAGCTGCCTCGTGTAGCGATTTTCTGTATTTGCTTATTTAGAATGACGAGAATTTAGAAGCCTCCTAAAGCTTTCTTTTGGTGGGTGAAAATCTCATTTTTCATTTAACAGGTGGTACATGCTCTGAGCTAGCATACCGCGACGACTCTCACTTGATCTAGTAAATCGAGCGATGTAGAGAGTGAGTACAGATCTCCTTTTCGCTGCGTGCTATGCTCTGATGATATGAAGCTTGTGGAAAGAGCGCAGAAGGCGAGCTATCGCGCTCTTTGCACAGATTCGCAAGAAGGCGCTCATTTTGTAAGCATCACTAGGGTGGCAAAAAATGAGCGATTATTCCGTTATTTCTTCGGGAGTGCCCTCAATTGCGTAGGATCTGCATAAAGCACTTCCCCCGATTTAGATACAATTTTTACGAACTTGCGCCCATCTGATTCTTCCAACTGATCACATTAACGATCTCTGCTTGCTCAAGGATGCCTAGCGTCTGTTTTTGAGCCTGATTGTTAACGAATGCTTCTCGCAGTTTATTATTATTACTGATTGACAGGTAGTTGATGATATCGCTCCTAAATTTGAACGCTGGAGTATAATCTATCGCGCAAGCATTGCCTTGACGAGGGCAAGGTTGAAGCGTTTCCTTGATTTCATTCCATTTATTTAGAGCACGTTCTGCGTTATTTTTTTCTTGAAGCATTGCTTCGTATTCTTTCTTAGTAGCTACATCTTTTAATTGGATGTATAATTTATTGCCGCTTTTTGTGCGTATATGAGCAACGGAGGAATAGTTAGCAGATATGAGGTAAAGTCGTTGACCTGCCTTGATGGGTTTATGGTCGTAATCTTCATATCCCCTGTCAAGGGAGCAACTTTTTTAACGTATTTCATTTTGAAGAATACTGTGTCTTGCATTACATAGTAATACCCAGCTTTGATCTTCTCTGCTCCTTCAATTCCAAATTTTTCATCATAGATGCTGTAGGAATAAGCCTGATGGCTAGCTAGAGTAGTAGCTAGGAGAATACTAATACTACTTGATTGGAGTTTATTCATATAAAAGGATCAAGTTACTTCCACACTAACATATCTTAACGAGAATGCAATAATTATATGCAGCGCGAGAAAATATACATGTTCTATCGTGATTCGGAGTGTTGTAATGTATATGTGATACGTGTATATTCTTTTATTCCGCTCCGTTTTTTAATTGTCCGAAAAATATAGCTTGTCCGAGCTGGGCGATTTGATAAACTGGGCGTTACTCTGGCTAGGGCTTTTTCTATCTCATCAGACGGAGTGCAGTGAGAACATCTGATCACAGTATTTTATTAAAGAAGGTAGCGATGGAGGATTTGTTAGTAGATAACGCTACGGCTGATATCTCGCGCACTCGCACAACTCCTAATCAGTGCTGTATTATGAAAATGAGGTAGCCCAAAGACACAGTTCAGAGAGATGCCATGTGCTAGCCCTTGTGTCAAGGGTGACTTATTTGCTCCTGCGGCTTTCTGCCCAAGCTGCTTCTCTTTGGCGGAGCTCGGGTTCAATAAGAAAGCGGAAGGCATCAAATGAGCCTGCCTTGTCGTAGAGCGCGATGATACGCTCGACTTCTTCCTTTGGGTAGGCGACATCCTTGAGCGTACGCGCTGTAGGAGCTTGCTTGCGCGGGATAAAATTCTCAGCGAAATAGTAGTTTTCACCGTCGTAGTAGACTTGGTAGACGACCTTGAGTGAGAGTCGGTATCTGTAGGCAAAGCGGAAAGCATCGTATTGCTCTTGGGTGAAGTGTGGTTCTTGGAGAGACCCTGTCTTGCAATCAAAGATCAAGGCGATAGGTGCTGCTTTTTGCTCTTGGTTGTATTTAGAGGCGCAACTAGAAAGAGAGTAGAGGACTACTGCTAGGAGGAGGGCGCAGAGGTGGCGGCTATGGTTCATGGCCGAGATGGTGGTGGTATTTTTTAGAGGGACTTTTATAGCTCGTGCAAGCGAGTATTGTCGCTTGTTGGACCACTGCCCATGTGGAAGCCTTCGCGGAAGATCTGGAGGTGCGCATCGATGTCGTTGATTTTCTCCTTACTATTGCTGGCATATTCGCGGATGATGAGGAAGTCCTCGGTGCGAATGCCTTTTTTGTAGAAGATGAGTGTCATGGGGACATAATAGAGATCTGTGTATACAGGGATGCGTCGGATGAGGACCAAGGCCGCCAGCATACTTTCTTTCGTATCGAGATGATCGAGTAGCAGGGAGAGGTGCAGAGCCTGATCTGTGTTGTATTCTCGTTGATCAAGCTGTTGGATCAACGAGAGGAGCTTCACATCAGAGGTCGCCTCAAGGCACTTTTGGGTCTGCGTGGAGCAGCTGAAACTAGGGCGACCCTTTACGCCTTTGACGTGTGCTTGATTGTAGTGCCTGTACTCGTCGCTGATTGTATCGAGTAGCTCATGGGCTGTCAGCGGCATGGTGTCAGCGGCATGGCTGCCGAGAGGACGCCCAGCAGGATAGAGAGATGCTTGTACATGAGATTCATCGCTGATGGGGATTGCTAGGGGGTGCGGGGGATAGGGGACACCGGTAAGTGTAGAGCGTACCATCGTCGTGTAGCTTGCCGCCGAGGCGGCAGCTTTGGATGGTGTAGTCCACTTGCTGTATCTTGGGGGATGCTGCGAGCTGTTGGCCGATGTCGCGAGAGGCAGCGGGATGCTGCTTTTTATCTGATAGCGTGCAGCTAATAGGAGGGGTGCTAGCGCGTGCGGGGATGCGGATGGTCGTGGGAGCGTCGAGTCTGTAGGAAGTGCTGCCGAGATTGAGGTCGCTCAGCGGGATCCGCTCTATGCCCATGGTGCTTTTGATATCAAGCTCGATATCCTCATCATGTGTGTTGGTGAACTGGATGATGACGGCTGCATCGCGCTGGTTGAGATCGAGCGAGGCATGACTCATGTGTACACCCGCCGCGGTGTCGCTAAAGCTGGGGAAGAGCCGTGGCATGAGGTAGGTGTGCGCGATGACGGTGGTAAGGATCATGAGCAGGAAGCTCAGCGCTTGCCACTTCCACGTGCGGCGCAGGTAGTCCAAGAGATTCATGCCTCACTCTAGCACGCCTATGTGTGCGTGTCGAGCTAAAAAAGAGGCCGTGGGAATAGGGCGATGGATGATGATTGCGATACGCCTCTCTGCGAGGTCACGTCTGGAGTGTGATTGGAAAGCGGTGAGGCTGCAGGCGTAGCTCGCATGGAGCTACGCCTGAAAAAAGGGGGGGAGATCGGGGGATTAGGATGAAGCTAGCTGCTGCTGCCAGTAGGTGATGCGCTGCTGGGTGTTGCTCAGAGCTGGTGAGCCTGGGTTGGTACGCAGGTCGAAGGCGCGCTGGAGGCTGAATACCTCGTGGACATCATCGCCGTATTCGCTGGAGATGGCTTGGTACTGCGCGAGACTGAGCTGGTGGAGAGGTGTCTTGCTCTGCACGGCGAGGGCGACAGCCTGACCGACGAGCTCATGTGCATGGCGGAAGGGGACGCCGCGACGCACGAGGTAGTCGGCGAGGTCGGTGGCGAGTAGAAGCGGATCGGAGACGGCGGCGGCGCAGGCGTCTTCGTTCATCCTCATAGCGGCGATCATCTCAGCGTTCACCCGCAGGGCGAGTGAAACGGTCTCAAAGGAGTCAAAGAGGGGTTCTTTGTCCTCTTGGAGGTCGCGGTTGTAGGTGAGGGGGAGTCCCTTCACCGCGACCATGAGGCTAACGAGGTTGCCATAGAGGCGTCCCGACTTGCCGCGTGTGATCTCGCTGACGTCGGGGTTCTTCTTCTGAGGCATGAGGCTCGAGCCTGTGGTGTGTGCGTCCGAGAGCGTGCAGAAGCCGAACTCAGCGCTGCTCCAGATGACGAGATCCTCGCTAAGGCGTGAGAGGTGTGTGCCGACAGTGGCGAGGCAGAAGAGCGTCTCGAGGATGTAGTCGCGGTCGGCGATGGCGTCCATGGAGTTCTGCGTGACAGCGTCGAATCCGAGCTCGGCGGCGATGGCGTGTCGGTCGAGATTGATGGTCGAGCCCGCAATGGCTCCCGAGCCCAGCGGGGAGACGTTCAGACGCGCGCGGCAGTCGCTGAGGCGCGAGCAGTCGCGGGCGAATATCTCGACGTAAGCGAGGAGGTG
>CAYJLP010000058.1:13079-13787 GCA_964371115.1 uncultured Akkermansia sp.
CTGGAGCTGCTGGAGTAGCGTGAGGGTCTGCTCGATCTCTGCGCGGCAGTAGAGGCGTGTGTCGGTCGCGACCTGATCGTTGCGCGAGCGTGCGGTGTGGAGCTTTGCCCCTGGGGCGCCGATGCGGCGCGTGAGCTCGTGCTCGATGTTCATGTGTACGTCCTCGAGCTCGATATTCCATTCAAAGTTGCCCGCCTCGATGTCTTTTTTGATAGCGAGTAGCCCTGTTTCTATCGCGGAGAACTCATCTGCGCTGAGCATGCCAGCGTGCAGCTGGGCGCGTGCATGAGCGATCGAGCCTGCGATATCGTAGGGGTATAGTTTCCAGTCGTATGAGACCGATTCTCCATATTGGAGAACGAGGTCAGCCGTTGCTTGAGAAAATCGTCCTTTCCACATAACGCCGCTAAGACTACACGATTTCTCCGTCTGCATCAAGTGTGATTATGAAAATGGGGCAATTAGATGAGCGATTAGAACAATGGCGGGGATTGAGCTTGATCTTAAATAATTGTTTCTGTATAATCCGCGCGTTCATGCAAGAAAAAACACCGTTGCCTAATTTAAGAAATCTCAAGCACCGTGATGGCCTCGGCGAGGGCGCCCACCTTTTGCTCATCATTGTCCTCTCCATGCTCGTGCTCTTTGGTATACAATATGCGCGTGATATTGTATTGCCTGTCATTATTGCGAGTTTTTTAGCGATTA
>CAYJLP010000059.1:0-13667 GCA_964371115.1 uncultured Akkermansia sp.
CTTCGTCTCATTTTGCAGTGCAAAATGCCTTAAGAATCCATCGACTTGTCGCGGCGGGGTTGTGCCACCCCACATACAGCAACGAGCGCACCTGCAACCAGATGCGCTCGCGCTTTTAGCTAAAAACTCAGCAAGGATTAATCCTCGTTATCAAGCTCAAATTCAACTTCATCAGCCTCCAGTGCCTCATCCTCATCATCCTCAGGGATGACCAGCGAGATGTCTTGGATGCTTTCGTTGTTCCCCAGCGTGATAAGCTTCACACCCTGCGCATTGCGCCCCGTCGCGCGGATGGAGCTGACCTTCAATCGAACGGATTGCCCACTCGATGTCATGATCATGAGCTCCGCTTCCTCCGTGACGGTGGTCGCCGAGACAACGAGTCCCGTCTTGTCCGTGCAGTTCATCGTACGCACGCCCTTGCCACCACGGCTCTGCAGACGGTATTCATCAAATCCCGTGCGCTTGCCCATGCCTTTCTCCGACACAACAAGCAGCGTCGCATTCGGGTCATCCTGCACGATGGAAAGTGCCACGACGTAATCGCCCTCTGCGAGGCGGATACCACGCACGCCCTTCGTATTACGGCCCTGCGTGCGCATGTCCGCTTCTTCAAAGCGTATGCTCTGCCCCGCATGCGTGACCAGCACGACTTCCTGCGTGCCCGTGGTCAGCGCAGCGTTCACCAGCGTGTTGCCTTCCTCAAGGTTAATCGCGATGATCCCTGCCTTGCGGTAGTTCACAAAGTCATTCAGCGCGGTTTTCTTCACCGTGCCGTCACGCGTGGCAAAGACGACATTGCCCGCGCCCTCTGCAAAGGTGATGTCCTTGCCCTGCTCATCCACCTTGCGCTCCAGTCGCAGGATAGCCGCGATACGCTCATCAGGCTGCATGTCCAGCAGATTCTTAATAGAGCGTCCCTGCGCACTGCGCGCTGCCTCATCAATCTCATAAACACGCTCCACATACACACGACCCGTGTTCGTCAAGAACATAATATAGTCATGGTTCTGCGCCGCAA
Organism: uncultured Akkermansia sp.; assembly: GCA_964371115.1. GTDB lineage: Bacteria > Verrucomicrobiota > Verrucomicrobiia > Verrucomicrobiales > Akkermansiaceae > Akkermansia. The sequence goes on from CAYJLP010000059.1 coordinate 1,022, forward strand.
AGAGATGCTCCACGAAGTCCGCGCGGTCGCGCTTGCTCTTCGTCGTGGCGACTTTCATCCCCTTGCCGCCGCGTGCTTGCAGGCGGTACTCATCCGAGTTCGTACGCTTGATGTAGCCGCTATGCGTGATGGTGACGATCATCGAGTCATTCGGGATGAGGTCTTCAATCGACATCTCTCCCTGATGCGGGATGATCTCCGTCTTGCGCGGTGTGGCATGCTTTTCTTTAATAGCAAGCAGCTCGTCCTTCACGATACCCAGCACGCGGGCTTCCTTCGCGAGGATGTCCAGATAGTCCGTGATGTGCTCCAGCAGGCCGTTGTACTCATTGGTAATCTTGTCGCTCTCCAGTGCGGTGAGTTGGTAGAGGCGTAGTTCCAAAATGGCATTCACCTGTCGCTCGGTGAAGACGTAGCTATCACCGACGATAGAGGGTTGGCTGCGCAGCAGCACGCCGAGTCCCTGCGCGAGGGCAGCGGGGTAGCGGAATTCTTGGAGGCGGTTGCGGGCTTCCTCGCGGTTCTTCGAATCGCGGATGATGCGAATGAATTCATCGAGGTTCGCCAGCGCGATGAGGTAGGCTTCGAGGATCTCAGCGCGCTCTTCTGCCTTGCGTAGGAGGTAGCGCGTGCGGCGCATGATGACCTCGCGGCGGTGCTCGAGATAGAAATTAATCGCGTCCTTCATCGTGAGCATCTTGGGACGACGCTCGTGGATGGCGAGCATGTTCACCGAGAAGGAGGTCTCGAGGCTGGTGAGCTTGTAGAGCTGGTTGACGACCACGTTCGGGCGCGCGTCGCGCTTGAGCTCGATTTCGATGTAGTCGGTGAGGTCGCGCATGTCGGCGATGTCGGTGAGCACCTTGTCGCGTACCAGCTCGGCGATGCGCTCTTGGAGCACGGCGCGGTTCACACCGTAGGGGACATCTGAGATGTGGATGAAGTCGCGGCCATTCTCATTCGTGACGATCTCCATCTTGCCTCGCATGCGTACGCTGCCATGTCCTGTGCGGAAGTAGGTATCAATGCCCTTGTAGCCCATGATGTAGCCACCCGTGGGGAAGTCGGGTCCCTTGATATAATGGCGCAGTTCATCGGCAGTGATGTGGGGTCGCTCGATGGTGGCGCAGATGCCGTCGATGACTTCACCAAGGTTGTGCGGTGCCATGTTGGTCGCCATGCCGACGGCGATACCGGTGCCGCCATTCACAAGCAGATTCGGGAAGGCGGCGGGGAGGACGACGGGCTCTTCTTCCTTGTTATCGTAGTTTGGCTGGAAGTCGACGGTGTCCTTGTCCAGATCGTCCATGATGGCGAGTCCGAGGTGGCTGAGCTCTGCCTCGGTGTATCGCATGGCGGCGGGGGGGTCGCCTTCGGGTGTACCGAAGTTGCCCTGTCCGCTGACGAGGATCTCGCGGTAGTTCCACGGCTGGGCCATGGTGACGAGTGTGCCGTAGGCGGACGCGTCGCCGTGGGGGTGGTACTTACCGATGACATCACCGACGATACGGCCGCACTTGGCCGTGCCGCGATTGGGGAAGAGGTTGAGCATGCGCATGGCGTAGAGGACGCGACGCTGCGAGGGCTTGAGCCCGTCGCGTACGTCGGGCAGCGCACGGGAGATGATGACGGACATGGAGTAGTCGAGGAAGCTGCGGGAGACTTCGTCAGCGACATCGACTGGGCGTATTCTGTTGTCGTTCATGAAAAAATTCTATTTAGATGTCGAGGTTGCGGACGTTGAGCGCGTTGTCTTCGATGAAGCGGCGGCGGGGCTCGACGATGTCGCCCATGAGGATGGTGAACATCTTGTCGGCTTTCTCTTCGTTGCTCTCATCGAGGCGTACGCGGAGTAGCTCGCGGGTCTCGGGGTCCATGGTGGTCTCGTAGAGGTCCTTCGCGTTCATTTCACCCAGACCTTTGAATCGGGTGATCTTGACGTTGCGCCCACCTATGTCGAGCACGCGGGTGAGTAGCTCAAAGATGTAGCTGATGGGCGTGCGGGCTTCTTTGCCCTTCTCTTGGAGCTGGAAGAGTGGCTCGTCGTCCATGGAGAGCAGCTGGTGCTGCGCGATGCCGAGCTCGTCGAGGCGTGCCATGAGCTTGCTGATGGCTTGGGTCTCGTGGAGCTCGTAGAGCAGGGCTCGGCGGCTGGGACCGTCGCGCTGGGGCAGCGGGTTGGCGGCGAGTTCTTCTTCGGAGGGGGTGCCAAAGAGGAAGAGGTCGCGGTTCTCCTCGGAGTAGGCAGAGAGGCTTGCTTCGTCGTTGAAGTAGATGACCTCTTCGTCGTTGCCACAGCGTACCTTGACGAGGTACTCGGGGAAGCGCCCCTGAGTGGCGCGGTGCTTGAGCAGGTCGCGCATGTTGCCACCGTGTTGGGCGATGCTGATTTCGAATTTCTGGAGGCTGATGAGTGTTTCGAGGATGGAGAGCAGGCTGTCGGTGTCGTAGCTGCGGCTGCCATCGGCGGTGCTGAGTACGACATCACCCGCACCCATGGCGATGAGCTTGCGGTTCAGCGAGACTTCGTCTTGGATGTATTCTTCCTCCTTGCGGTATTTCACACGGTAGAGGGGGGGCTGGGCGATGTAGAGGCGTCCTGCGCGGACGAGCTGGGGCATGTGGCGGCAGAAGAGCGTGAGCAGCAGCGTGCAGATGTGCGAGCCGTCGACGTCGGCATCGGCCATGAGGATGATCTTGTGGTAGCGCATCTTGTCGAGGTTGAAGGAGCCTTCGCCCTCTCCCTCACCGATGCCCGCGCCGATGGCGGTGATGATGTGCTGGATGGATTCGCTGCCCAGTGCCTTGTCGAGGCGCGCTTTCTCCACGTTGAGGATCTTGCCTCGCAGTGGGAGGATGGCCTGTGTGCGGCGGTCGCGTCCCATCTTGGCCGAGCCACCTGCGGAGTCACCTTCGACGAGGTAGAGTTCGCATTGCTTGGGATCGCGGCTGGAGCAGTCGGCGAGCTTGCCGGGGAGGCCGCCGCCTATGGTCATCGCACTCTTGCGCACGGTCTCGCGGGCCTTGCGGGCGGCTTCACGAGCGCGTGAGGCGGTGATGGCCTTGTCGATGACGAGCTTCGCGATGTTGGGATTTTCCTCAAAGAAGTCTTTGAGCTCTTGGAAGACGACACTGCTCACGACACCCTCGATCTCGGCGTTGACGAGCTTGTCCTTCGTCTGGCTGGAGAATCGGGGGTTGGGCATCTTGATGCTGATGACCGCGACGAGGCCTTCGCGCACGTCGTCGCCTGAGAGCGCGTTGTCCTTTTCCTTGAGGATGTTGTGCTGCTTGGCGTAGGCATTAATGGCGCGGGTGAGCGCGCTGCGGAAGCCTGTCTGGTGCGTGCCGCCGTCGGCGTTGAAGATGGAGTTCGCGTAGCAGAGGATCTGGGTCTGGTACGTGTTGTTGTACTGGAGCACGACGTCGACGATGACGTCATCTTCCATGGTCTTGCCGTCGTAGTCGACCTCGATGTGGCGCACGCCCGAGATGGCGATGGGCTCGGGGTTGATGAGCTGCTTGTTCTCTCCGAGCTGCTTGACGTACTGGAGGATGCCTTCTTTGTAGAGGTAGGTCTCGCGCTGCTCGCTGTCGACACGCTCGTCGATGAGCTCGATGATGAGGCCGGGGTTGAGGAAGGCGAGCTCGCGCAGGCGGCGTCCGAGGCGGTCAAATTCGAACTCAATGGTCTCGGTGAAGATGGTCGCATCGGGGAAGAAGGTGATGGTGGTGCCCGTTATCTGTTCGGGGCAGGAGCCGACGACGTGGAGCTTCTCTGTCGTCTTGCCGCGCTCAAACTTGATGACGTGACGCTGGGCGTCGCGGCGCACCTCGGCTTTGAACCAATCGGAGAGCGCATTCACACACTTCGCGCCCACGCCGTGGAGGCCGCCTGAGTACTTGTAGGCGCCCTGTCCGAACTTGCCCCCTGCGTGGAGGTTCGTCAGGACGAGCTCGACGGCGGGCACGCCGAACTTCGGGTGCATGTCCACGGGGATGCCGCGGCCGTTGTCTACGACGGAGATCGAGCCGTCGGCGTGGATGATGATGTCAATCTTGGAGCAGTAGCCTGCGAGATGCTCGTCAATGGAGTTGTCGAGAACTTCAAACACACAGTGGTGCAGGCCTCTCACATCGGGGTCACCGATGTACATGCCGGGGCGCTTGCGCACGGCCTCCAAGCCCTCTAACTTGTCAATCTGGGCGGCACCGTATTCTTCCTGTGCTCCTGTCGCGATCAATCGCTCATCCGTGGAGCTCGTACTTTCATCGGTCATAGATACACTCATTATACGCGCACGCGCGAGGGCTGTCACGCAAAATTCACGTCATTTATCTAGAAAGTGAGTCAGTCTCACCCGCCGATGCGCACGCGTGGGCGGGTCATGAGTGCTCCATCGCACTCACGTAGATCTCCAGCAGCCGAGCATAATCGGTCTGACTGAGCACGAGGGGGGCATATCGGGGATCGACACCCAGATCGGTGTCAATATTGAGGCGTAGCGTGCGTCCGTCAGGCAGGCTGAGCTCGAAGCTACGTCGGTAGATACGCTCGCGGCGCGGGAGGCGCATATCCTCTCGCGTCGTGCCTGGTTTCGCGCGAGCGAGGAGACGCAGCAGCTCCCGATGCTGGGCGGCGGTGAGCTTGGCTGATTGTCTATCCTTTGCGTTTTTGTGATGCGTGCGGGCAGCCACGGAGCTCACAGCCTGCTGGGAGGACTGGAGGTAGCGTTCTGCCTCGGCATCCGTGCCAAATCGAGGGTAGTACACGCCGTGAGCCAAGGGGAGGCTCAGGAGGAGACCGCAGAGGAGCAGCGATACACGTCTCAAGGAATGGATGCATTTCATAACGCTTACTCTATCATAGTCAGAGTGCAGAGTCAATCCAACATATCGCTACGCTGTGAGCGTGAGTCGGCGCAGAAAAAGAATAGTCTCGATTCGCTAAATAAAGAAAAAAATCTTGCAATAACAGGCAGAATTCGATACGCTCTGTTTATTCAAGTATTTGGATACATCCCCCCTACCCTATCATCCATTCTATCAATACAGTATGAAAAATTTGCATTTTCTCGGCATCTGCGGAACTGCCATGGGAGCCTTTGCCTCTGCCCTCGCGCGTCAGGGCTATCACGTCACGGGCAGTGACGCCCACGCTTATGATCCCATGAAGTCCTTTCTGGAGCGCGAGGGTGTGACCCTCTTTGAAGGCTACCGTGCGGAGAACATACCCGCTGATACCGAGCTCGTGATCATCGGCAACGCCATGAGCCGAGGCAATGCCGAGGTGGAAGCGACGCTGGAGCGACGTCTGCGCTACATGAGCCTGCCCGAAGCGATCAAGGAATTCTTCCTCTGGGGTCGTCACAACTACGTGGTCTCGGGGACGCATGGCAAGACAACGACCACCACACTGCTCACCTGGCTGCTGGAATCCAGCGGTCGCAAGCCCAACTTTCTCATCGGCGGTATCGCGCGCAATTTCGAGCGCGGGAGCCGCTTTGCCGATTCGGACTACACGGTGCTGGAGGGCGACGAGTACGACACGGCCTTCTTTGACAAGCGCTCGAAGTTCAATCACTACCTGCCCGAGGTGGTCATTGTGAACAATATCGAGATGGACCACGCGGATATCTTTGCCGATGTGGAGGCGATTCGAAAGTCCTTCTGCTACATGCTGCGCCTCGTGCCCTCGACGGGTCGTGTGTTCCTCAACGCTGATTGTGAGAACTGCCGCATCGTGCGTGCAAACGCGCCCGCCGAGATCCCCATCCGCCTCGTCGGTCAGTCGCAGGATGCGGATATACGCATCGAGGATGTCTCTTATGCGGAGACGAGCAGCAGCTTCACACTGGAGGGGCAGCGCTACACGGTGCCCATGACGGGGGAATTCAATGTCTACAATGCCGCTATGGCGACCTGTGCGGCTCTCTTTGCAGGGCTGAGCCCCGAGCAGATCAACGCGGGCTTTGCAGGCTTCCTCGGCATCGCGCGACGCCAAGAGCTGCGCGGTACGGAGCGCGGCGTACATGTGATTGATGACTTCGCCCACCATCCGACTGCCATCGGACTGGCGATACGTGCGCTGCGCCAGCGCTACCCTGAGGGGCGTATCATCGGCATCTTTGACCCGCGTAGCAACACGTCAGGCAGCAATCTCTTCCAAGACGAGCTCGCGGAGGCTCTTGCTCTCGCGGATTATGCCGTCATCGCTCCCGTCGAGCGCGCGCACAAGTTCTGCGAAAAGACCATTCTCGATATGGAGCAGCTCCAGCGCGATGTCTCTGGCGCGGAGACGCCCTGCTACACGGCGCGCAGCATTGACGACATCGTGGAGCACATTGTCCCACGCGCACAGAGCGGGGATGTGCTGCTCGTGATGAGCAATGGTGGATTCGGCGGGATACACAAGAAGCTGCTCCACGCGCTGAAAGAATCTTAACAATTAACAACAAAGAAAAAGCTACCTTGAGATCAAGGCAGCTTTTTCTTTATCCTCACTTCTTGCTCACGTAGAGCGACCAACGCTGCGCCCAACGACCCAGTGCGCGATACGTGATCATGCGGCTCAGCGCATTGAACACAAAGCCGAACTTCCTATAACAAAAATTAAACGCGAGGTAGGGCAAGATCTGCCCCCGCGCCCGAGGCATGCGACGCCAGATATTCTTGAAGCTGTAGAGCTCACGGTAGATCCACAAGTAGCCCTCGCGGAGCTGCTCCGCCGTCATTTGACTGGGAGCAAAGACGACATGCGCTGTATTGTAGAGGCTCAGATCCTCCGACGTCAGGCGATTCTGCGCCTTCATGGATTCATAGATGACGGTTCCAGGGTAGGGCGTGAGGATATGGCTGGTGACCGTCTCGATGCGGCGCGCCACGATCCACTCCAGCGTCTTCGCAAAGGTCTCTGGCGTGTCAGAATCTAGACCAAAGACAAAACTCGCATTGATCATGATCCCCCGACTATGAACCGCCTCGATGAGCGCGTCGTATTGCTCCGTCGCATTCTGCACCTTGTGTACACTCGCTATCGAGTCAGGCTGGATACTCTCAAAGCCGATGAAGAGACTCTGGCAGCCGCAATCACGCATCTCATCGAGCAGATCGGGCATCGTGGCGATATTCGCCGACACGGCGGCATTCCACTTCAACCCCAGCGGCTTCATCGCCGCGAGCAGACGCCGCGTGTACGCGGGATTGCCAATAAAATTATCATCAATGAACATCACATGCCGCGAGCCCAGCGCGCGAATATCGCGCAGCACATCCTCGATCTCACGCGTGACAAAGCGATGCGCATCAGAGCTATTGTAGCAAAAATCACAGCGGAAAGGGCAGCCGCGACTCGCATGCAAGATATTGCAATAGAGATAATCATCCTGCGAGATCATGTCATAGGCAGGCGACACAATATCACGCGAGCACAGCGGACGCTCCGCGCGGTAGATAGACCGGAGCTGCCCCGCTGCCGCATCACGCACGATGCGCGGCCACGTCAGCTCAGCAGGACCAATACAAAGCGCATCAAAGGCACCCTCTGGCACGTAGTGCGTCGCCGTCGAGATATGAATTCCTCCCGCAACGACCGCAATCCCACGCGCGCGGAAAGCTGCCGCGATCTCCACCGCACGCGGCAGCGTGTCCACAGTCACACTGATGCCCACGAGATCGGGCTGCTCGTCCTCCGCTGCAGGGGCGCGCAGCGGGCGTATATTCTCATTGACCACCTCAATATCATGCTCATCGCGTAGCAACTGCGCGATCGTGTATAAACCGAGTGGTGGCGACATCCTATTCTTTAGATCCGTGTCCATCGGTCGCATGCCCATCTTGGGCTGAATGAGTCTGATACGCATCCTAACATTCTAATCTAATAGTAACAGGAGTCAAGATCAATCCTACGGCCTCCAGCAGTGCCGCCACAGAGGGTGAGCTCCATTCCTCCGCAGAGCAAGATTTTGCACAAACTCATTCGCTAAAAAAGCTTGCATCTGAGTCCGACTCGCGCTATTCTGAACGCGATACTATGGCCAATGATCAATTAGAATACCTTGACAAGAATTACGTCTCCGACCCCAATGCCGACGGAGGGTTTTTCTTTACCACCCTTGAGGCAGCCATCAACTGGGTGCACAAGACTTCCATCTGGCCCATGCCCATGGGGACCTCCTGCTGCGCGATTGAGTTCATGGCCACGGCCTGCTCTCGCTACGACATCTCGCGCTTTGGCGCGGAGGTGAACCGCTTTGCCCCACGCCAAGCGGACTGCATGTTCATCTGCGGCACCATCACCTACAAGATGGCACTCATGGTGCGCCGCATCTGGGATCAGATGGCCGAGCCAAAGTGGGCGATCGCCTGCGGTGCCTGCGCCTGCACGGGTGGTATGTTCCGCTCCTACTCCGTCCTCCAAGGTGTCGACCAGATCCTACCTGTGGACGTCTACATCTCGGGCTGCCCTCCACGCCCCGAGGCACTCATTGAGGGACTCATGACGCTGCAAAACAAGATCGCCACGACGGGCAAGCCCCTCGACGGCTTCTTCTCCCAGCATGATCCTCGTCCTGCCAATGAGGCGGAGCGACTCTCGACCTCGATGAAGATAGGCGACTGATTTTTTTCTTTTACATCATACTATTTTTTGCCATGCCTATTCCCACCACATTTGAGCGCCAGCAGGCGGCTGCGGAAAAGCTCTGCGCACGCTACGCCACGGCGAGCAGCAATGAGTTCCGCGGTGATTTCACCATTACCGTAGCCAAGGAAGACTTCTACGACCTCATGCGCTATGCGAAGGAAGCCTGCGGCTTTGACATGCTGCTCTGCGTCTCCTCCGTCGACCGTGGACTCGATGCCGAGCCACGCTTTGAGTCGAACTACACCCTCACACAGGCCGAGACGGGGGCGAATCTCCTCGTGCGCGTCCTCATCGAGGAGTCCAGCATGACTGTCCCCTCCATCGTCGCCCTCTGGAAAGCGGCGAACTGGCTCGAGCGCGAGCAGTACGACATGATGGGCATCATCTATGATGGTCACCCTGACCTGCGCCGCATCATGATGTGGGACGGCTACCCCTACCACCCCATGCACAAGGATTTCCCCGTCGAAGGCAAGCCCACGGAGCTCCCAGGTGTCGCCTTTACAGAGAAAGCACCTATGCGCGGTGCACCCTTTGTCACACGCTCGGGAGCGACCTCGGGAGAGCGTGAGCCACGTCAGCGCGGCTGATTTTTTTCACCCCCATTCTGCATCCCATGGCACAGCTCCCGCCCGATCTTGATCCCGTCATCCGCGCTCAGGCTTGGGTGGGTGATGCAGTACTTGCGCTTTACGTGCGAGAATGGATCCTCAGCTTTCGCGATGAAATAGACGGGAAGCTTTTTATTGAATTTACCAGCAACCAGTTCCTCCGATTGAGGGGGAACGCGACGGCAGTCGAGGCGCAGATCGGGCGCATCTACAAGGCTGACGGCATGGAAGCAGCGTACGCGTGGATCGAGCAGGAACTGCGCCCGCATATGGAAACGCGACTGCGCGTGCTGCGCCGTGGAGAACGTTGATCACACGATATAGCCGTTGTATGGGAAGAGATGCGAAGCATCTTGGATTCTTAAGGTCTCGACCTTAAGCGATCTCCGGCGATCGTTCGCCGGCGGGTCTGGGCAGAGCCCAGCAGGGTGTGGGACAGAGTCCCGCAAGCAGCGCTGGATCGCAGATCCAGCAGGGCGTCAGTTCCGCTATATGAGCACACGCCCGCGTGGCAACCCCTGCATGATGGCAACGCCGCCAACTGACGCCCCCGCCCTATCTGCGCGCGAAGCGCGCCACTTGTCTACCGTCGCAAACGCGAAGCGCCCGCCTACCTCTGCACAGGCACCGCTAGCAAACACGAAGCAGCCTCCTAGAGGCGCTGTAGGAGTCAACAGCCACCAAAGCGAAACGCCCGCACAGAGTCGTTATACGAGCTAACCGCAGCCAAAGCGAAACACCCACACAGAACCGCTTCACGAGGCAACCGCCACAAAAGCAAAACACCCGCCTAGAGACACGCCAAGCAGGTACAATCTCCGCCTACAATACCATACCTCAATCCCTCTTAGCCTCGGGCTTTGCCCGCCCTCCTGAGCCCCTGTACCAGCTCACAATCAGCGCAACCGCAGCCGAGAGCACCGCAATATCATCCACCTGTCCGAGCCCCAACATCACATCAGGAATCGCATCAACAGGAGACACCCCATACAGAACCGCCCCCGTAGCCACGAGGACATTGCGCAGAGTAAACAAGCGACGCTTGGGCTGTGCAGTAGATGATGGGTCAGACATAACAGCCCCATTCTAGCGTAGATCAGCGCGCAAAGCAAGACTCTCATGTGTCTCCAGCGCAGATAACCCTTGCCCTAATGGAGACAAATGCGCATGCTCATTTTACTCTCTCTGAGCTTTGCCATAATCCCCATCAGAGGCACATGATGCTTCGGAATATGGCAATAGCCCATTTTTGGTTCCACTCTGACATATCCTAACGGCTCTTTCCTCCCCGACCTCTTCTTTGCCATATTGGCTATCCGAATCTTGGTCAAGTAAGTCTCTGTATCTTCTCTCCCCAACAACCTCATCACCGTACAAAGCAGGAAGTGCACAAGTACCCTCCCCGCCTCTAGCTGGTAGTCCGACTGCTTGTTGCCAGCTTTGAGCTCGATGAGAAGTGCGTACAGCTTCTCATCACGGCATGCGAAAATGATGTAATCGCACATCGCTTGCACCCCTGATTCCTCTCGGAGAAAGGGATATAAACGCGGTACTGCATTGTCAAACTTGCATACAAAATAATCTGTATTTTTGACATCCGCAATTCCCGATCTGGAGTCGCTCACCGTCGATCACCTCGGAAAGAATCTTATCATCATCGTGATGGTGTTGATCAGCAATGATCTGCTGAAGAAGCTCGTAGACATCTTTAGCCATGAGAATCCGTATGCTCTAATAACTCATCAAAAAAGGCATTCTGCGCATCAATAGCCGCATTCAGCGACGGAATCTCATAACCGTAGCTGCCGAATGAAACAGGAGCCATATCAACGAGAGAATCGTCCGTGTAGGCAAAATTGTACACCGCCACATCTTCTTCTAGAAGAGGATGCGCCGCCTGATCTGGACGGTATCGCGTGTCCAGAATCGTATTGCTGATTTCTCTGATGATGTAGTCACTGTGCGTGCTGATCAAAAAAGATAAGCCCTTGTTCGCCAGCTGGGTCATCAGCTGCACAAAGAGACGCTGCCCCTCGGGATGGAGATTCATCTCGGGCTCATCAATGATGATGAGCTGCCCTGGCTGTGCTAGATGTTTGAGAAAGAAAATAATACTCGCAAATGACTTCACTATAGAGGCGGAGATATGGACAGGGATCTTGTGTCCGCCCTGCCTGTGAGCAAAAACGATATCATTGTTCTTGTCTGTGGATACTTCACCATGGAGTAGTTGCCTTTCTATTTCCACCGCCGTCTCATAGAAAGAACTTTTATCCTTTTGATATTCATTGAGATCATTGGTCATATTTAGAGAGTCGCGTATCGCGTTGGGGTAGCGCTTCGCATTCTGTTGGAGCATGTCGGTGATAGCCGAAAAATCAGAATTATCACTGATCTTCAGCATGGTATCAACGAGCTGACTGCGCTGAAGCAAGAGTTCAGTTTTGAATGTAGGAATAGCTATTCTCTCTACAGGAAAGATGATTGCTTTAGGTATGAAATAATCTAATATGGCATTATACAGAGAGCTAGCTATAAAGGCACTTGCGAGAGTTTGATCTCCCTTGTCGGTTATGAGATTACGATTAGAGGTAAGTGCGAGAGTAGCTGAGAGTGTATCTTTTTCTTTGATCAGCTCAAAGTGAAGAAGTGAGTCAAATGCTTGTTTGATTTCTAATGGCAGGATTAGATCTTCTTGGATGGGAAGTCGCTCAATGCTAATTTGAAGATCTGCAAATAACTTATTTGCATGATCTTCTGATATTCCAAAAATGCTAGCCAGATTTTCTCTCACTTGGGCTAAGCGCTCCTTGAGAAGCTGATTGAGAAGCTCTAAGTCAATGTCGATGGTAGTCTTGTTTTGAGACGCGAGTTCAGACCAACTCACCAGTTGGAAGTATTCTCTCCTCAATGATACAGTATTTGAGCACAACGCGTCAATTATATACGACATGTAAGTCTTGCCTGTGTTGTTCACACCAGCAAAGACAGAAATCTTTTTCTCAAAATCAAACACGCCTGTGCGTATTGCTCCTAGGTTCTTGATAGATACGTTCATCGGTGAGGCTATTGAGTAATATGAATGAGATAGTAGCAGCTGAGCCTAGACAGGTCCAGAATATTGATTTTGTAGAGATCAGGGATAGGGCGAATGAACAGAAAAACCTCAGGAGGCATGCTCCTGAGGTTTTTGTAATAAAACGTGAAATCTGTTGGATTACTGAACGATGCCGAGAGGCTTCGTCGTCTTCCAGTCGCCGCGTGTGAAGTCGGGGAACATCTGGGGCATACCACCCATAGCGACGGACTTCTCCGTGAGCTCGGCGCAGGCGCACCAGTACGCACCCTCGTAGACATTCTGATCCATGGGCTCACCCTTGCGGAAGCACTC
>CAYJLP010000060.1:0-4945 GCA_964371115.1 uncultured Akkermansia sp.
CATCATCGAGCTCATCGGCGGCACCACCGAGGCCTACGAGCTGGCTCTAGCCGCCCTCCACGCAGGCAAGCCCCTCGTCACAGGTAACAAGGCGCTACTCGCGGAGAAGGGAGCCACCCTCTTCGCCCTCTCCGCCCAGCTAAATGTCCCGCTCTACTTCGAAGCCTCCTGCGGCGGAGGCATCCCCATCATCCAGAGCCTTCAGAATTCACTCATTTGCAACAATGTCCGTAGCATAGCAGGCATCATTAACGGCACATCAAACTACATCCTCACCTCCATGAAGGAGCAGGGAAAGAGCTTCTCGGATGCCCTCGCCTGCGCCCAGCAGCTCGGATTCGCCGAGGCTGACCCCACACTGGACATCAATGGAGGTGATGCCGCGCACAAGGCACTCATCCTCGCCATGCTCGCCTACGGACAACCCATCAACCCTGAGAGCATCACCGTGACAGGCATCGAGCGCATCGAGGCGGTGGACTTTGACTTTGCGAAGAAGCTCGGCTACACCATCAAGCTACTCGTCATGATCAAGCAGCATGAGGAGAACGACCAGCTTGAGCTCCGCGTCCAGCCTAGCTTTGTCCCCGAGAGCCACCTACTCGCCCACGTCGACGGCGTCTTCAACGCCATCGCGGTGCAGGGCGACATCGTCGGCGAGACCATCTTCTACGGCAGAGGTGCGGGGAAGAATCCCACCACCAGCGCCGTCATCAGCGACATCGTGCTCGCCATGCGCGAGCATCGCAACGAGTACCACACAGGCTTTAGCCCCTATGCGAAGAGCCTTCGCCTCATGGCAGCTGATGACACCGTCACCCCCTACTACGTGCGCTTCCGCATCAAGGATGAGACTGGCGGCATCGCGGCACTCGCAACCATCTTTTCCAAATACGGCATCAGCATCTCGGCGACCAGCTCCTCTTGCAGCGAGCTGAGTACCCCTGACGGCTGCCAGATCAATGACCTCGTCTTCATCCTGCACGCCTGCCCCTGGGGGCTGATGCGACAGGCGCTCGCCGAGGTAGCACAGCTCAGCGGCATCGCCCCCGATCCCAGCATCCTACGTATCGAGGATCTCGAGAGCTGAGTGCCCCTCGCCCCTACCCTTTTCCCTTATCCAACCACCACAACTGAACACCTTTCTTACAGATCATCCCAACAGACATGGCACGTATCGTACAAAAATATGGAGGCACATCCGTAGGCACTATTGAGCGCATACAAAATGTGGCAGACCGTCTCATCGAGACCCACGAAGCAGGAAATCAAGTCGTCGCCGTCATCTCAGCAATGAGTGGTGTGACCGACAGCCTCATCAAGCTCGCACTGGAAATATCCCCCAAACCCACCGAGCGCGAGATGGACGTCCTGCTCGCCACCGGTGAGCAGCAATCCATCGCACTACTCACCATGGCTCTAAATCGCAAGGGCTACAAGGCCGTCAGCTTCACGGGCATCCAAGCGGGCTACGCCACGTACGGCACCCACACCCACGGACGCATCGCCACCATCGACGCCTCTCGCGTCGTCAATGCCATCGAAGAAGGCTACATCGTCGTCTGCGCTGGCTTCCAAGGCGTGAACGAGCTCGGCGACATCCAGACGCTCGGACGCGGCGGCTCTGACCTCTCCGCCATCGCCATGGCACAGGCCGTCAACGCCGACGTCTGCCAGATCCTCACCGACGTCGATGGCGTCTACACCTGCGACCCCCGCATCGTCTCCGACGCGCAGAAAATCCCCGTACTCAGCTACGACGAGATGCTCGAGATGGCCTCCAGCGGCTCCAAGGTCATGCAGGCGCGCTCCGTCGAGTTCGCGAAGAAATTCGACGTCGTCTTTGAAGTACGCAACTCGATGAACAAGAACCCCGGCACCATCGTCTGCGCCGAGAGCACCACCACCGATCGTCCCCTTATCAGCATCACCCCCACCACCAAGCGCCAAGGACGCATCACCATCCTCGGCTGCCCCCATGCGACGAACCACACGACCAATCTCCTCGCCGCACTGGCAAAAGCAGGCATCGTCGTCGACATGATCGTGGCAAATACCGCGCACGACGGTCGCATCCGCCACTCCTTCACCATGGACATGGAGGACATCGACGCTGCGACCGAGACCCTGCGCCCCTTCGATGAGAGCGGCAAGCCCGAGGTGCAAAAGAGCCTGGCAAAGATCTCCGTCGTGGGTGAAGCCATGCGCCATCACTCTGGCGTGGCCGCCAAGATGTTCGCCGCCCTCGCCGCCGACGGCATCGAGACGGGCATCATCTCCACGTCCGAGATCCACATCTCCACCACCGTGCCTATGCCCAAGCGCGAGGCCGCCGTCCACTGCCTGCACAAGGCCTTTGACCTCCACATCCCCAGCCGCGCCATCAGCCCACAGGAGACAGCCACGACAATCAGCAAATCAACGAGCTCCAGCAGCACTCAGCCCAAGCCAGCATGCTGCTGCGCACAAGGTGAGGCAAAAGCCATGGAATCCCCCGTCGTCAACGAAGTCGTACGCACGGACGCGCCACAGGCCTGCATCACCATCTCCAATCTCGATCCGCAGCTCCCCTTCACCTCCCTCATCCTCAACGCGCTGGCTAGCGCAGAGATCAACATCGACATGATCGTCTCCAACACCGCCTACCAGGGTCACTCGAGACAGTCCATCACACTCGATGCCTCCGACCTACAAGCGGCAGTCAGCACGATAGAAGTGCTCATCGCCAGTGGCGCACTCGGAGCCGAGGCAGGGATAGAATCCATGGAGCAGCTGGTGAAGATCTCCGCCATCGGGGTCGGCATCCGCTCCCACGCTGAAGTCGCGGCCAAGATATTCCAATCCCTCGCCGACGCCCAGATCCAGACCTACATGATCTCGACCTCTGAAATCAACATCTCCACCACCGTCGCTGAATCAGCCAGTGAGGAGGCGATACGCTGCCTGCGCAGCACCTTTGATTTAGAACCGAGCAGCTGCTGATCATCATAGCATAACTATATCACAAAGAACACCTCTCGCGAAAGCGCGGCCCTCCTCAGCACGGTAGCCCCCTTTCGAGGCGGGGTGTCCTTCGCATCTAGCAGCTCCCCCTCAGAAAAACCTCAGAAAACCACGACTCGCCACCTACTTTCACACCCCCCTATACAAAACCCGCAACATCCCACGACATGTCAAGTCTCTATCGACGCAAGCCCCGCCGCAAAACAGGCAACCACTGGCTGCCCATCACCGCTATCAGCCTCATCGTCGTTGCGACAGGCTGCCTTGGCTACTTTCTTTTCCGCAACAAGATCAAGGTCTTCTTCGAAGGCACACCCGCTGTCATCAAGCACTCCAATAGCGAAGCCAATGAGAACCTCGAGCGCCTCCTCACCCAGCTCGCGGGCAACAAAGCCCAGCTACTCGAGCTCCAGGACAACGAGCGCGCCCGTCTCGGCTGGATCAAGGATCCCGTGGCGAAGCAACGCTTCCGCTGGATACTCATGATGCGCCTCATTGAGCAGAGCGAATGGGAGCGCGCGATGATCATTCTCCCCGACGTCATCCACCTCGCGAACGCCGCCCAGCTCGAGCTCCTTGCCGTTGCAGCCCTCGAGCACAATGACCTCGAGCTCCAACTCCAACTCGACGAGAAGCTCCAAGAAACAGCCATGCAGAGCTCGACAAAGATCCAGCTGCTGCTGCGCTCCATCGAGCGCACGGCCGAGAGTGCCATTCGCCTCCAGCGTCGCGAGGTCGCCTTCAAGTCCCTCACCCGTCTCGAACTCCCCGCTATTCGCTCTCGCCTCACCCGCCCTGAGGACGCCTCACTCGCGGCCAAGCTGCTCATGTACCAAGTCGAGGTCAGCGAGGTCAAAGACCCCATCCTCCAAAAGGTGCGCAACATCCTCGAAGCCGCGAAATGGCCCGAATCCCCCGTCACCTCTGAGCTCATCGTGCGCGAAGTGGGCAACGCCCTGCGCGACAACCCCAGCATGGATGAGAAGACCCTGCGCGAGGTCAGCAGCAAGCTGCTCAAGAGCCGCGACTCCATGCTCAGTGAGAACAGCGAGCTGCGCCTGCTGCCCGAGTGCTACTACATGCTCGGTGAGCTCTCCTACCGTCTCAAAGAATACGACGAAGCCGCCCAAGCCCTCTCACTCGCCCAAGCCTTCGCCGAGGGCTACCAGCAGCTCACCCCCGAGCGTCACATCGAGATACGACGCCTCCAGTTCAAGGTGAATGAAGAGCGCGGCGACACCGAGGCCGCCCTCGCCGCCTGCCGCTACCTGCTCGAGCATGACAAGGAAGCGGGAGCGCAGATGCGCTACCTGCTCTTCCTCGCCAAGCAGGCCAAGGCTGAGGAAAAGATCGCCCTCTACCTCCAGACATGGAAGCTACTCGAGGATCACCCCCAGCTCGCTGAGATCCACAGCATCTACCGCCACCAGATCGCTCGAGAACTCGCCGCCCACTACGAGAAAGAAGAGAAATACGCCGCCGCGACAGAATGGTATCAAGCCTACCTGAAGCTCACCGAGGCCTCGCCCAACACGCTAACCACGGGACGCCTTTTTGAAATGCGCCAAAAGCTCGCGCTACTCTATCGCAAGCAGAACAAGGACAGCACTGATGCGAGCGCCCTGCGCATGCTCCAAGCCGTCGTCGACGAGATCAAAGCACTGGATGAAGAGAGTCGCGACAAGCTCGACCGCGCCCGCCCCAAGCTCTACAAAGACACCGTGCGTGAGCTCGCCCGCACCTACCTCGTACGCGGCGACAGCTACACCGCGCGCCGCGTCGCCCGCACCATCCGTGAGGGGCTCCCCTCCAAGACTCGCTAACGCTAGTATCAACACCTAACCTACCCCTCCTCTCTCTCCCCCCACCTACCATGGCCTCCCTGCACTCCAAAAGCCTCATCGCCACCCTCGCCATCTTTTGCTGCCGCTTCACCGGTCTG
>CAYJLP010000060.1:4955-13588 GCA_964371115.1 uncultured Akkermansia sp.
TCGCCTGCCCAACATGCTGCGCGATATGTTCGCTGAGGGAGCTCTCTCACAGAGCTTCACCAGCACCATGAGCAAGGTCGAGGAGAAGGAGGGGCGTGAGGCCGCGTGGGGACTGGCGAACCGCGTCATCACGCAGGTGAGTACCCTCATGCTCATCATCGTGGGGCTCGGCATGCTCCTCACAGGACTGCTCATGCAGATCCTCTATCCTGCCAAGCACCACATCGAACTGAGTGCCGACACCGTCATCACCGCTCCAGCTCATATGAACACGGCTGGCAAAGAGCTAGCCGACCAGCCGCTGAGCCATATCCTGCGCACCTCCCCTCTGGCGACAGTGGGAGGAGTCGCGCTGCGCTACCTCGGTGAGGGTGAGGACAAGGACGGGCAGCCCACTGCGCGCTTCTCCTACGACGCGCAGCGTGCGCCGCAAGACTTCGACTTCTGGGTGAATCCTGACAAGCTCAGAGACGGTCGACTCCACCTGAGCGAAGGAGGAGTCGTCATCTACCACGAAGGACAGCTCCACACGCTGCCCCAGAACGACGGCGTGACCACGAGCCTCAAGCTCGATAAGGCAAATTATATGGATCTCGCCGCCGAGCTCTGCCGCATCATGTGGCCCTTTATCCTGCTCGCCTCCGTCTCCGCCCTCTGCATGGGCGCGCTGAACGTCTTTGGCGTCTTTGGACTGCCAAACCTCTCGAGCGCGGGGTTCAACATCACCATCATCATCGTCGGCTCACTGCTCGGCTGGATGATCGACTCCGACTTTGGCCCGCGAGCCCTCTACGGCTTTGCCATCGCCGTCGTGCTCGGTGGCGTCGCCCAGATCCTCATCCAGCTGCCAAAGATGCAGAACTTTGGCTTCCAATCAAAGCTTGACCTCGGTATGCGCTGGGACGGACGACGCCTGCGCTTCACCGACCCGTTGTGCAAGAAAGTCTGGATGCTCATGATACCGGGAGCTCTCGCGGCGGGCATCACGCAGTTCAACATCTTTATCAACACCTCCTTTGCCCTCTACCTGCCTGAGGGCTCCGTGACAGCACTCGCCATGGCCTTCCACCTCTGGCAGCTCCCCGTTGCCCTCTTTGGCGTCGCGGTAGGCATGGTCGTGCTGCCGCTCATCTCGCGGCTCGTGCAGCAGGATGACCGCGACGAGATCTCCAAGCAGCTCGCGATTGCGCTGCGCTTTGTCGCCTTCTTTGCCATCCCCTCTTCTATCCTGCTCTTCTTCTGGGGGGAGGAGATCGTGAGCATCTTCTTCCAGCGCGGTCGCTTTGACGCGACCTCGTCCATGCTCACGGGTAGTGTGCTGAGCGCGTACTCCATTGGTCTCTTTGGCTATGCGGGGATGAAGGTGCTCCAGCCTGTCTTTCTCGCGCTGGAGCGCCCCTGGGCACCCGCCTTTCTCTCGCTGGGCTCTTGTGCGGTGAGCATCACGATGAACTATATCTTTGTGCATGTCATCGGCTTTGGCGCGACGAGCCTCGCGTTTACCACAGCGATGGTCACGACGCTGAATTTTGCCTTCTACTTCCTCTTCCTGCGCAGGATGATAGGCAGCATCTCCATGCAAGAGCTCATCCCTGGGCTGCTGCGCATCGGGCTAGCGGGGTCTATCCTTGCTGGTGAGTGCTTCTTGCTAAAGTATTTCTTACTCGACGGCTTTACCTCGTGGGGCTTCTTTGCACGCCTCATCGTGCTCGCGCTTCTCGGCGCACTCGTCTGCGGCGTCTACCTCACGCTCTGCTACTACCTACGCGTGCCTGAGCTCCAGATGGCGCTTGCAGCCGTCAAGAGACGCACAGAGAGTGAGAGCACAAGCTAAAGGGCACCTTGCAACATGAGGTCGTTTCAGAACTTGTACCCTCAAAATGAGTCCGTTCTGAAATACGCAGTCAAATCAATCAGGGCTGGTAGCATCACGCTACCAGCCCTGATTCTCCGAGATCAAGCGACGCTCGTCAGTCGCTTGCGCTCATTGATCTCGGTATTATCTCAGCGAGAGTGAGGGGGTTATTACTTATTCTCCTTCAGTATCTCCTCGACTTGATCGGGGTCATTCAGCACTTCAAGGATCTCTTCGATGAGCTTGATTTCCTCGGGGAAGTCCTCCTTGAAAGCGGGAATGATCTCCTCCTCAAGCGACTTGGCTAGAGCGGCTAGCTCGTCCGCCTCGCTCGCCGTGTTCGCAATAGCCATCGTCTGATAGATGTGCAGCACCAGCTCGGCGTGGCGGTCGATCTCTTCGTCACTCTCGAGCTCCTTTGTGGTGTATTCATAGATGGCTTCTTCGTCATCACCGAGTGCTTTGAGCTCGCGCTTGACACGCTCGAGATCACTCTCCTCTGTCGCGGCACTAGCAGCAGCCGTGGGGCGGCAGACGCCACTGCTGCAGTCCATGCCCGCAGCGGCTGTAGGCAGCTGGCTCTTGAGGGCATCGAGGTTGGCGACACCTCCGACAACGCGGGCGAGCTCCTTGCCATCGGGGGAGAGGGCGAGCGTGGTGGGAAAGCCTGTCACCTTGTACTGAGCTGCGAGCTTGTCATTGGCAGCGCGCAGGGCGGCGGGGAGCTGCTTTCTGCGAGGGAAATCGAGCTCGACGAGCACGAAGTTCGCCTTGGCGTATTCGGCAAAATCAGCCTTGCTCAGCACATTCTTCTTCAGCGCGATGCAAGGAGGACACCAGTCGGAGCCAGTGAAGACGACAAGGACGTTTTTATCCGATGCAGCGGCTTGCTTGAGGGCGGCGGGGAGGTCGGTTCCCCAGCTAGCAGCCTGTGCGATGGGAGCGATCAGAGCGGCGGGGGCGAGAGCGGTTAGGATGTATTTGGTCATCGTATTATTCGTAATTTGTTGATTATTCCTGCTCAAACACACAAAAGGAGCATGAAAGGAATATCTAATGCTAGCACATTTTCTGCCCGATGCAAGATTCTTTCTCGTCACATGGGAGATCTGTGAGGGATCTCTACCAAGCAGCATCCCCCCACCCTGTCAATACAGAGTGAGGGGATGGAGTATTACAACAATAGGACTGCAATCAAGTCACCATGTCTATTAGAACGAATACTTCACACCGACAGAGCCATTGCAAGAGGTCTCATCGGGGTTGAAGTTGCCTGTGACCTGCCCAAAGACGCTCCACTGATCCGCCACGGGCAGGTAGCCTGTCGCATTCAGACGCAGGCCGCCGCGGCTCGCCTCAGGACCATACTGATTGAAGGCGGAGCCTCCACCGATGAAGCGGTTCGTGACGGAGAGGTCCGTATTGCCCGCATTGACGGTGAAGAGCGACTCTGCCGATACGGCTGCTTGACGTCCCATGAACTGGAAGATGTAGCTGTAGCGTACACCTGCACCGACGGTGATATTGACGATATCATCGTAGTTCGCATAGAGTCCCGCATTGTCCGCGCTGCCCTTTTCAGTGATCTCGTCAATCGAGCCAAAGCTGGCGTCGACCACGGCGATGGCGGCAAACTGATGCTGACGCTCGCGTGGGGTGAGATCATAGGCTGCCTCATAGGAGATGTTGAGCAAGGCGGCCGTGGTTGAGCCCTTCGCCTGTCCTGAGACGGAGTAGCCTGGGGCATTGACATAGAGATCGCGATCTGTATTGATGCTGAAGAGCGAGGCACCGAGGCTGAAGTACTGGGTGAGGCGCTTGCTCGTGTGCGTCGCTGTCACGTCCATGAAGAATCCGCTCGAGTTCATACTCACCTCAGCCGCGTCGGCGTCCGCGTAGCTGTAGGCGAAGTCATAGCCCAGCGTCCACTTGTCAGTGACCTTTACCGCACCAATGAGCATGAAGCCATAGCTGCTGGAGCTGTAGCTGCCATTGCCATCATCTGTGATCTCGGCGTGGCTGCCAGTGTACTCCAGCGCGATGGCGTGGCTCTGGCCGTCGCGCACGGGCGCACCTGTGCTGGGATCGTAGCCGAGGGTGAGCCCTGCATTCAGGCTACGCTGGGAGGCGCGCAGGATCTGCAGATGGTTGTAGGCATCCTCGATGACGATCTTGTTGACGCCTGCGAGTCCACGTCCGCCGAGACTATCGAGGGCGGCGAGGGCAGCGGCTTCGCTGCGTGTCTCACCTAGAGCGGTGAGGATGTTGCCCAGCACACTGCCTGCGACGGCATTGGGGTTGACATCCTGGAGACCTCCTGAGACACCTGTCTGGTTCGCGTTGCCATCGACACCCTTGTAGTTCTGACTGAGCAAGATGTCGACGCTGCCATCCGCATTGGTGATGGCGTGAGCATTGAGCGTGTCAAAGGTGTGGTCGATACGCTCGTCGATAGCTCCCGATGTGAGGCTGGCAGCATCAATGACGCCTGCCACGAGGGTGTCTTTGTTAATGAGCCCTTCTGAGCCTATGTTGTGAGCGGTCACCTGTAGCTTCGCATCCACGATGGTCAGTGCTCCATCTGCGAGGATCTGGTCGTAGCCTGTCGTGGGCGAGGCTGCGAGCTGGGCGACGTCGAGGTCGAGCGCGACGGTGGCCTTGCCCGTGCTGGTGCCCAGCGTGAGGTCATTTGCCCCGATGCTGCCGAGGAGTGTGGCGTCGTAGCTACCCGAGCCTGCGGCGTGCCCCGCGACGATGATGCTCGAGTCACCCTCTACCGTGAGACTACCGACATGACCGCCAGCGGTGACGTCCGCAGCGGAGGCGTCCTTGATGTGGAGCGCGCCGCCTTGCAGCTGCACGTCGGAGAGCAGCAGGGTATCGCCTCCCGATTTATTGATCGTGCCTGTGCCTGTCACGCCAGCGAGCAGCTGCACGTTCTCGTCTGCATTCAGCGTACCGAGGACGGTGAGGCTGTCGCCTGCAGCGTAGGTGGTATCTGCTGAGCTAATCTCGGCATCCTGAGCGATGATGAGATCCTGCGCCGCGCTAATCACGCTATTGCTCGCCTGACCAGCCGTGCTTGCGGTCTTGATGCTGCCCGCGAGCGTCACGCTGCTCTGATGCGAGGTGACATCTGCGTCGATGGTCGATCCCGTTTCCCCTGTCAGGGAGAGCGCGCCTTTTGCGGAGCTGAGCTCACCGAGGATGTTGAGCTGACCATTGCCTGTCACATCATTCTGAGCATTGAGGCTGGCACCAGCTTGGATATCGAGACCTTCGGTCGTGAGGCTCGTGATGGTGCTCGCGGCGCCCACTTGCGTTTTCTCCGCGCCGAGGACGTCTGCTTTGATTTCTGCATCATTCAGTGTCAGTATATTGCCATCCATCGTCACGCCTGCACCTACATCGAGAGTCGAGCTCTCGACAGTGATGTTGCCACCGACGACGGCGGGACCATTATTGACAATCAGGTGAGAATTGTCCGTCACGAGTAGATTCTTGCCCACATCAACCACGTTGTCACCCGCGGTGATCCCCTCACCATCCACACGCAGTGTGGCACCCTCTGAGACGGTGAGATCCGTGCCTACGTTGGCCGCGCCGTCGACGACGAGCAGCGTTTCGCCCGTGTGGACAAAGCCCGCAGCGGACTCGATGCTGCCCAGCGTGCCAGAGACATCTGTCAGGGTGATGCTGCCGCCTTCAAAGCGATCGGCGATGACGGTTCCGTGATTGAGGATGGTGTTCTCCTTGACGATCACGTCGTGTCCCGTCGCGTCGAGTACACCGTGGTTGACCGACAAGGAGTTGACATTGACATCGGCCGTGTAGACGTCGCCTGATGTGGTGAGTGTATCGGCATCAATCTGCCCGCTCACGCGGGAGCCCTCGTACATGGTGACATGCTCCCCTGTGACGGTTGCGTGGATGACGGAGTTGTCATGCATCGTCACTTCTGCCGCGTCGAGCGTGCCGAGTGTCGTGCTCGTGACGCTACCGTCAGCGGCGGTGACTGTCTCACGTGCATCGATCACGGAGTCAGCCTTCAGGGTGACGGAGCCGTCGGTGGAGACATTCGCTATGATCTGAGAGGCGCCATCCATGCTGATATCGCCCTCACCTGTGACTGTGCCCAAGCTCGACGTGACACTACCATCGGCGCCAGTCGCGAAGGTCGCCGTGCGAATGGCGGAGCCTTCCTTCATCGCGATATCGCCCGTGACCGAGGTCGCGCCTGTGAAAATATCTGAGTCGGTCATATCCAGTGAGCTCATGACCGTGTCATCGTAGACATGGGCGATCTGGGAGCGATTCATCAGGACGTCACCGAGAGGCTCGATGTCCTGCGTCACGGCGGTCAGGACAGAGTCATACATGGTCAGATCACCCTTCATCCTGAGGGCGGCGGAGATGTCCGCACCTTGGAGCTGCGCTCCATCAATCTGGTCGATCACGCCAATGACCACGCGGGTCAAATCTGGCGTCGTGACGCTCACGATACTACTCTGCACCAGCAGGCTGCCCCCATTGAGATTCGCCACGATGGGGTTGCCATCAGCGGGCTTTGTCAAGGTGAGCGTGGAGTTCTGCACGACATTGAGACCGACGGTGGAGAGTGTCTCGGCGAACAAGTAGCTTTGGTTCGTCACGCTCGTCTCGACATTAGCCGTGAGCGCGCCTCCGATATCTACTGTACTCGTATTGCTGAAGACGAGCAAACTGCCTGTTTCGGCACTGAGTGTGAAATCTTCTGCGACATTCACGGAGCTATCATCGAACTCGACACGCGTGACCAGTCCAGAGGTCGACGTCACCCTGATGACATCAGCTGTGATGCTCGAGCTCTTCGATGCGATCTCTGCCACCTGAAGCACGCCAGGCGTGGTCGCACGGATACCGCCTGCGACCGTGATATTGCTGTTGGTAAAGCTGACCGTGCCGCTGGATGTGAGCATTCTTGTACGTACGGTCGCATCGGTCAAGGTGATGGCGTCAGCATTGACCGTCCCCAGCTGCTCGTCTATCGTCCTCGCACCTGACAGCGTACCGCCAAACATGAGGAGAGTCTCTGCCCAGACATCGCCTGTGACGCTCGAGTCCGTGATCGAGACTTGGAAAACCTTGGCTCCATCAGCACCAACATTGCCCGTGACGACAGAGCCTCCCTCGACAGCAAGTACGCCGAGGTTGGAAATGTCACCTTGCACGGATGTGTCAACAAGGAAGGCCATCGAGTCACCAAGATCTGCCCCCGTGAGGCCTTCGAGCGTGGAGCGCGTCACTTCAATGATACCAAAGCCCTCAAGCTGTCCATAGATCGTCGTATCATTCAGCTCTGACCCAGTAAACAAGACTATGGGTGCAATCAACACATTGCCCTTCCCCGTAACACCAGTAAAGGCGATGTTCACGTCGGACTGGATGGTATTGTCATGACCCGTGATGATATCGTAGACCAACGGATCTACAGAAAACACAGTCTGTCCACTATCAGTATAATCGGCAGCCTGAGCCTGCCCACTATAAAGGGCAAAGGGTATGGCAATGAGTGCCGTCATCAGGCATCTCCTTAATCTCACTGGGATACAAATTTTCATAAGCTTATAATTTTGAGGGTTACTTAGAACGAAAGCGAACACTCGCTTGCTTCAAGATCTCTAAATAGTACTACATCAGATACATATTGCAAGAAGAAAATATGATCACGTTCCAGAACAGATCAATTCTAATACATATATAAAATACAACGATATACATCACACAACTACAAAAAAGCCGCGTTAGTACTTAGGTTATAGTTAACCCGCAAACGAAACCAAGCCCCCATCTGCCTGCGCAACAAGCGCAAAAAAGGGGGCGGCTTTCGCCGTCCCCCAAGCCGCATCGCTCTCGCGATGGATATCTACAAGAAAAGGAAACTGTCTACTTTCTCGGTGCGAGAAGGTAAAAGGAGGGGATGGCGAGCTGCTTGGCATGATCACCGATGCGCTCAATGGCCCGGAGGATGAAGAGGAGATGCGTCCCCGTTTGGAAATTATAGAACATAGCTGAGGACGTGCTGTGAAAGATGCGCTCCATCTCGACCATGTAGAGCGTATCGAGCTCTTCGTCCTTCTTTTTCACCCCTAGGGCGAGCTTCTCATCATCGCGCATGATGGAGAGCACGGCGTCCTTGAGCTCCATCTCTGCCATGAGGAAGATGGGCTTGAAGGCGGCGATCTCCTCCTGCGTGATCTGGCCTTGGAGTGCCTGTATCGTTTTGATAATTGTCGTGTGCTGATGCACGATGCGTCCGAGGCGGCTACAGCGCTGCGCGGAGAGCACGAGCTCGTAGCGGGTGTCAGCATTCGAGACTCCGACGAGCAGGGTCGCATTGCTGTGAGCCTCAGCCTTGCGAGTGTCGTGGCTGAGCTGCGCGCATTCGGCGGCGAGACGCTGAGCGAGCTTCGCATCGAGGCTGAAGAGGCAGTCACGTACACGTGATGTGAGATCGAGCACCTTGTGACTCAGGCAGGCAAAGGCGTCGGTGCTCTCAGGGGATTTTGATTTCTTCTGAGTGAGTATGGGCAAGTTCGGCTGCATACAGGGATTAAAACATGGCAGGCGCGATTTGACAAGATTGCGACTGTGAATGATATGCCACGTCAAGTTACTAGAACTTGACAATATAGCCACATGCGCTCCCGACTGAGAACAAAAAAAGACCCAGCACACTCTACTTGTGCTGAGTCTTTTTCTTTCGTTATAGTCTCGCCAGGGCTCGAACCTAGACAGA
>CAYJLP010000061.1:0-13300 GCA_964371115.1 uncultured Akkermansia sp.
GCAGCAACATGAAGCTCAACATCATGGGCAAGGAGTACGACATCAACATTCAGGAGCAATAAAGCGACGACTGTTTGTCACGTATCATTTTAAGGGGAGCAGCAATGCTCCCCTTTTATTTTCTTGCGAGGCAAGATTTCGAAAAGATTTTCAAATTGAATTTTGCTCGAATTGATGGCTCAGAGTGTCCACCTAGACAATAATTTGGAACAAACTGCATGACAATTTGAGACGATGAGAGTCTGAACATTTCTCAGATGATCCGAATAAAATGAGGACGGAGAATCCTAGATGATTCGCATCTTTACTGATGCAGACGCTCTTTTTGTTATATTTTAATTACAATTCAGAGCTAAAGTATTGTTGACAGCTAGAGCAGAAAGGGATAGTATCGCTACTATGCTCAGCTCAGCTTTTCTCATGACCATATCACTCAGCTGCGCGCTCATCGCGCAGACAGAGTCACAACCAGACAGCCAAGCCCTGCTCGCTCTCGACAACTACCAGCCCACCTACACGCTCCCCCAGATCGAGGCACATTCGCACTCATTGGGATCCATCGTTCTCTCCATCCCTGAGGACTGCCATGTAAGCGCAGCAACGAAGTCCTCTAGCACCGAAGCACTAAGAAACACTGTCACAGCAACCGCTGCATTCTCCGCGCGCTTCCATATCTACACGAGTCAATCAACGCCGCTGACAGGTATTCTCCTCGAGAACAATGCCACGCTCTCAGGCTGCACGCCCGACATGATCCTCGTCGCACCCAACGCCCAGCGTCTCCATGCCATCGAGCTACGAGAAGGCGCACAGGTCAAGCAACTCGGCGGAACTGTTGCTATTCTCTCACGCGGACAGGGAGATACCTACGGCTTCGTCCTCGGTGATGATCGAGTCCGAAGCGAGGATGATGTGGCACTTTACAATGCTACGGCACGTGACTCCAGCGGCTTTGACATAGACTGGAGTCACTTCTTCCTCGCCGCTGGCAAGGCAGGTGCCCCCAATAGCGCTGGCAACTCCTACGGTATCTACATCGCTGCTGATGAGTCGCTACCTCACGACATTGGAGGGCGTATCTTGGCGGGTCCTGCGAGCTTTGCCTACGAGCTGAAGGACGGAGGTCGCTGCATCGCCCTCCACGCCCCTCATGGCAAGGCTGTCGGGCGCATCTCCGGCGAACTCGCCATCGCTCAGATGGGGGGGAGCTCGCGTGCCATCGGCTATCTTGCAGGGCGCGATTTCTTGCAGGCGAAGAATTCATTGACACTTTACAACGCAGAGACGGGGGACTCGACAGGATTTGACATCGACTGGGATCGCGTGAGCTTCAGCGTCGCATTCCGCCGTGGAACGAGCTACGGTATCTACCTCGCTGATGGCGAGACGCTGCCCATCACCTTTGGCGGCACGCTGAAGGTTGCCAACTTTGATGGTCAGTCCTACGGCATCTGGATGCATCAGGACGGTGCTCTGGAGCGATTCGCGGGCACGATGCGCCTCCAGCACAACTCGGAGTATGGCTACGGCTATGCTCTTGGCGTGGGTGAGCTGCCCAAGGGGAGCTCGGTAGCCTTCTTCAATCGCCGTAGCAAGGACTCCTCTGGCTTCACCATCGACTGGAGCCGCACACATCTCTCAGTTCGCGGAGGCAGAGAGCGCAGCTACGGCATCTGGTTGGGTGCAGGACAGGGTATCAAGCAGGCTCTGGAGGGCAGCCTGAGTGTACAGGGTGACGGGCAGGTCTACGGCATCCATGCGGCTGATGCTTCGCTCGTGGGGGCGATCCGCTGCCCGATTCGCGTGGACTGCCTCAGCTACAAGTCCACCACCTACGGCTATGTGCTGGGTGAGGGCGTCGTGAAGCAACGCGACAGCGTCGGTCTGTACAACGCACAGACGGCTGACTCTAGCGGCTTTGAACTCGACTGGTCGCGCCTCCATCTGGATGTACAAAACCGCATGAATCGTGTCACAGGCATCTATCTCGGAAGCGGCAAAGACATCCTAGGAGATATTAATGCGCGGCTCAAGATACGTGGGCAGCGTGCGGTGCACGCGATCTACACCCATGCACCCCTGTCTGCGACACTACGCGGCAGCCTCGACTTCCATGATGATACGGCGCGCTACGCCCCGAGTGATGCCTACGGCTACCTACGCGGGGTGGGCATACTCGCCGAGCGCGACAATCTCGCCTTCTACAACGCGACGAGCAAGGACTCGACAGGATTCAAGATAGACTGGCGTCACTACCATCTCCACGTCGCGAGCAGGAAGAAGCATGCCTACGCCATCTACCTCACGGGAAATCATACGATTGATAGCCCACTGCGCGGCAAGATCTCAGCTCTCAGTGGTGATGCTCGCGCTACGGCTATCTCCTACGAATCCCCATCTCCGCTCACGCTAGGTCCTCAGGCTGAGATACGCGGGATAGAAAATGCAAAATTCTACACCGAGCTCACCCCCAACATAGCAAAAATAAGTCACAGTCACCACTACATCAAAGATCGCCGCCCGAGCATCGCTATCAGAAACACGATCCACGGCATCCATCTCCGCGCAGAGGGCGCGCTCGATAGTCCTGCTATCTTCATCGAGGGAGATCTCCTCACAGGGGAGCAGACGCTGCATTTGGAAAATGGCAGCTATAAGATCAAGGCTCCTGTCATCCAGGCGAAGCGCATCGACTGGGGGACGAGTCGAGTGCTGCTCGACTGTGCAACACGCTTCGAAGGAGTGGAGGAGATGAGCTTCGGAACGCCTTCGCATAACGCCTCCATCACATGGAAAGGCAAGGATGCACTCGACCTCAGTGGAGTGCGAAAGATCACGATACGCAAGTCACACTCCTATTATACAGCAAACTCACTCTCCAGACTCGTAGCAGGCTCCATCAAGTGGGCAGAGAGCATCGAGATCACCATCATCGAGCCCGATGGCACGACGACACAACAACGATGGACACCGCGTTCAAACTAAAAATCGTCGCGGAGTGGGAGGTGTCTATGCACTATCCATGACCCCAATACCGCAGCGCGCCTTACAACTCAGGCATGTATCAGTTGCTGGAGGAAAAAGCACTCCATGCCATTCCTCCAACAACTACACATCAATTTTATTCATATGAGGCACGACGAATCTGACGCAGTGCCGATTCCTAAATGCTGGCACTAACGCCTCGCGCTTCAAGGCTGTAGGCGCGAGAGCTCCCATGAGCCATCCGCATGCAGCGAATACAGGATGCGATCATGCACGCGGCCCGCGCCGCCTTGCCAGAACTCCACCTCCTGCGGGATGATGCGGTAGCCTCCCCAGAAGTCAGGGAGCGCTACCTCGCCCTTGGCAAACTTGTTCTTCATCTCCGCGAGCTTCGTGAGCAAAAGCTTGCGCGTCGAGATCGCTTGGCTCTGGTGCGAGACCCACGCCCCCAGCTGTGAGTCACGAGGTCGCGTCAGGAAGTACTTCAGCGTCTCGGCGCGGCTGATCTTCTCCGCACGTCCATAGACGATGACCTGACGCTCCAGCTGCACCCAGGGCAGCATGAGCGTGACCTGAGGATTCTGCTCGATCTCCTGCGCCTTGCGGCTCGTGTAGTTGGTGAAAAAAACATACCCGCGTGCATCATAGTACTTCAAAAGCACCGTACGCAGGCTAGGACGCCCCGCTGCCGTGGCAGTCGCGACACTCATTGCATTGGGCTCAGCAATGCCCGACTCGAGAGCCTGCTTGAACCAGATGTCGAATTGCTCCTGCGGTGTGGAAGCCATGTCCTTGCGGTGCAAGGTATTTTTCAAATATTCCTCGCGGAAATCAGATAAATCCATGCACGGATTATAGCAGCAGCACCGCGGGACATCAAGGGCATTCTCTCCACCTGATGGGCACTCGATAGCCAGCCCGCGGCTCTAAGCCAGTGCGCGTCAGCATCACAATCAGACAAAATCAAGTCGCAGCCGCGAGACGCACTTATATTTTCCTTTGCAAGCGCGCTGTGATGCGTTACAATAAAGAGGTGACGTGCATGCAAACACGTCCCTCTAACTCATATGAAGATTGTCCTCGCATATTCAGGTGGTCTTGACACATCGGTTCTGTTGGTGTGGCTCAAGGAAAAGTACAATGCAGAAATCATCGCTTACTGTGCCGACGTAGGTCAGGGTGATGAGCTCGACGGTATCGTCGAAAAAGCTCTCGCAACAGGTGCTTCCAAGTGTATCATCGGCGATCTCAAGGCCGATTTTGCCGCCAACTACATCTACCCCATGTTCCAAGCGAATGCCGTCTACGAAGGTCGCTACCTGCTGGGTACCTCCATCGCTCGCCCCTGCATCTCCAAGGCCATGGTCGATCTCGCCATCGCCGAGGGAGCACATGCCATCGCCCACGGCGCGACAGGCAAGGGCAATGACCAGGTGCGCTTCGAGCTCTCCATCAATGCTCTCGCCCCTCAGCTCGAAGTCATCGCCCCATGGCGTATGAAGGAATGGCGCGACCAGTTCCCCGGTCGCAGCGAGATGATCGAGTTCGCCGAGGCGCACAACATCCCCATCCGTCAGAGCATGAAGAAGCCCTACTCGATGGACCGCAACCTCCTGCACATCTCCTACGAAGCAGGCATCCTCGAGGATACATGGTACGACGCGACCACAGAATCTGACCGCGAGATGTACCTGCTCTCCACCGCCCCCGAGGACGCCCCCGATACTCCTGAGTACGTCCAGTGCCTCTTTGAAAAGGGTGACATCATCGGTCTGCAAAACGACAATCTTGAGCCCCTCATGGCTGAGCTCGGCGTCTCCCCCTGCGGTGAGCGCGATGGCTACACGCTGCTCGACCCTCTTGGTGTCATGCTCGTGCTCAATGCACTGGGTGGCAAGCACGGCATCGGCCGCGTCGACATTGTGGAGAACCGCTTCGTCGGTATGAAGAGCCGCGGCATCTACGAAACCCCCGGTGGTACCATCCTGCTCGCGGCACACCGCGACATCGAGACCATCACCATGGACCGTGAAGCGCAAAAGGTACGTGACTCACTCATCCCTGACTACGCCTCGATGGTGTACAATGGCTTCTGGTTCGCCCCTGAGCGTGAAGCCATCCAAGCCCTCGTCACCAAGACACAGGAAACCGTCAATGGTGAAGTACGCCTCAAGCTCTACAAGGGCAATGTCATGAATGCTGGTCGCAAGAGCCCCAACTCGCTCTACAACTACGCCATGGCCACCATGGAAGCCGACTACACCGAGGAAGACTACAATCAGGATGACGCCAGTGGTTTCATCCACCTCAATGGTCTGCGTCTCAAGCAGTTCGCCCGCGTCAATCAGGGCAACTAATCCTATTTTTAACACATTGTCCCTGCCTCAGTCATCTCGAGGCAGGGCTTTTTTCTCTTTTCACAGATGAGCTCTCACTTACCCAAACTTTCCTACGTCCTGCTCGCACATAATCGAGAGAAGTACATACGCGCCGCGATCGACAGTGCCTTTGCGCAGGATTACGCCGGTGAACTCGAGTACATCTTCTGCGATGACTGCTCGACAGATCGCACCTACGAGATCATCCAGCAATGCGTCGCTGACTACACAGGACATCGCCACATCATCGTCACACAGACGCCAGAGAATGGACACCTCGCGGTGAATACTAATCACGCCGTGCAGCATGTCAGCAGCGACTGGATCATCCGCGCCGATGACGATGACCTCTCGAGCGTGGACCGCTGCACACTCATAGGAGAAGCGATTGCAGCGCACCCAGACTGCACCTATGTCGTCACGGGGGTCAAGCAATTCACCGATGCAGAGGAAGAGAGCATCCTCGCTGAGAGCCAGCAGCCCTCGCGCACAGAGCAGACCTGCCATCGTGTCGCGAACATACGCGATGGCTACGATGCACTACGGGGACGCGATCCCGCCACCTATTCCTACAAGGCATGGCATCGCTGTGTCTTTGATCAGTTCGGACCTCTGCACAAGCTGGGTTACTATGTCGACGACCTCTGCTGCTACAATAGGGCGAACCTGCTCGGCTACGGCGTCTACGTCGAGCATGCAGAGAATGTCTTCATGCGCATGGGCAGTGAGAACATGAGCCGAGGAGGTGACGACAATAGCCGAGGCTACCACGCCATCATGCGCCTCGAACGCTTCAACGACAAATACTACAACGTGACCTACGAGCCCATGGAGCGCGATATCGCCGCCTACCGCGGCTACCTCCTGCAGCAGAGCCCGGAGGAGCGCGCTGCCTGTGAGCCCTTCCTTCGCAGCCTCGATGGCGACATGGACTCGCGCGCCGAGCTACGCCACTACTGGCGCAAGGGGATACTCAACCGCCTGCGCGTCCGCAAGAAATTCCGCTACAAGGGGCTGTTTTCCTACCTACGCGTGCTGCCCATGCCCCTATTCGCCCATTGCCTTGCTCTGTATCGTAAGCTATCGGATAGGAAATCTCAAAATAACTAGAGATAGCCCATTTTCTCAGGATAAACTCCACTTCACAGCGCGAGGAGAGCAAAGCCTCCACACCGTCTAATAAACACCTATTACTTCGCACGAAGAAGCAAGACTCAAATAGATAACAATATACAAATAAGTATGAATAAAAAACTTTCAGTTTACTATCACCCATATGCTTTTTGGGATAGACGTATCAGCGGCGTAGGTCGTTATGTTTGTGATTTAACGTCAGCAATAACAAAACTTGATGTTCAAGTGCACATTCCTATACGGGACACGGTGACTGAAAACTTACTATTTGCTCCATTTTATAAAGAAATGGCAGCAGAGACACCTGAAGCACCATGGTATTTAAAAGCACTGTGTTACTTTGGAAAGAAGAGTCCTAAGGCGGCTCTCTTTTATAAGTTCATGCGTCGATGGGAAGGCATCGAAAGCATGAAAACCAACTCCTACGACCTGATCCACCCCACGCACACCAACGCGTTAGAAATACTAAAATATCGCAAGAATACTCCTTTAGTCGTGACGGTTCATGATATGATTCACGAGCTTTATCCCAAGAGTTTTTCCCCTACTGATCCTTCATCTCAAAGGAAAAAAATCATGGTAGACGCATCCGATCGAGTCATTGCTATTTCCCAGCAGACAAAAGAAGACCTCGTGCGCCTTTTTGGCACCGATCCAGATAAAATTGATGTTATTCATCACGGGAATTCTTTAGTCTTGCCAGAGAACCATGATCAGATACCTGTCTCGACTCCCTCAAAATTTATACTTTATGTAGGACATCGTAATGGATATAAAAACTTTCCCAACTTTGTAGCGGCCTTTGCAAAGCTGCATCAAGATTATCCAGATATGCATTTGATCTGTACAGGCGGAGGCAGCTTCTCTCTAGAAGAGATGGCTTGTTTTGAGCAGTATCACCTCTCGTCACATGTAGAGCAACG
Source organism: uncultured Akkermansia sp. (assembly GCA_964371115.1). Taxonomy (GTDB): domain Bacteria; phylum Verrucomicrobiota; class Verrucomicrobiia; order Verrucomicrobiales; family Akkermansiaceae; genus Akkermansia. Next base: position 7,421 of record CAYJLP010000061.1, read on the forward strand.
CTGGGTGACTGACGATGAGCTGGCTATCCTGTATAATAGATCTGCCTTATTCGCTTATCCATCATGCTACGAAGGATTTGGCTTACCACTTCTTGAGGCTTTCGCTTGCGGGGCTCCTGTTGCGTGTGCCCTCGCGAGTTGTTTTCCCGAGGTTGCAGGAGATGCAGCAGTTTATTTCGACCCACTTAATGTTGATGAAATGTATCAGGCGATGGCATCTCTATGCTCTGACGAGTATCTCGCCAGTGCCTATAGGCAAAAGGGAAAGCAGCGCCTACAGAGTTTCTCTTGGGAAAAGTCAGCGCAAAAGACTTTATGCTGTTATCAACAAGCTATAGAATCGCACGCTACTCGATACAACTAGCACCCTTAAATTAGTTATAATATGCTAAGCAAAATAAAATTATTCTTACTCAATCTAAGATCTCAATTCTGCCGCTTGTGGATACAAACTATCCATAAAGTCCGTGTCGGAGAGGGAGCATACATCCATGGGATCCCAACGATTCGCCGCTGCAAGGGCTCTCACATTGTATTAAAAGATCATGTTACGCTCACGTCTTGCACAAAACTACGCCAGCAGCCACTCATCAGTCAAGCCGCATTTATCAGCACGATGACACCTGACGCTGAGGTTATTTTTGAAGAGTACTCAGGAGTGAGCGGCATTCGCATTGTCTGCAGCACAAAAGTGCATATAGGAAAATACTCAATTATTGGCCCAGATACGATTCTCCTAGATACTTCTTTCCACGAGTATAATGAATCTATAGGTTGGGGGGCTTGGAGTGCCTCTGGACTAAAGGGAGCCCCCATCATTATTGGAGAAAAATGCTATATAGGGATGTGCTGCATCATCCTCAAGGGCGTTACTATCGGCGATCGCTGTGTTGTTGCAGCAGGGACACTCGTTGATAGAAATATCCCTGCAGGTCATTTGGCCAAGGGAAATCCAATGGAAATTTTCCCTTTGCCCTCTCATAAGGGTGGACCTCAAAACAGTTAGTCACCTATACATTGCCCCGCTCTTTGACGTGCCCATGTGTCGTCTTCGATGATGATGTCAAGGCTATCACCGTAGTCGCGCGGGGTGGCATCGGCGAGCACACGCTCGACGGTACGCCAGATGCCAGCAAAGCTGAGCTTGCCTGCGACAAAGGCGTCAACAGCCACCTCGTTGGCCGCATTGTACATGGCGGGCATTGTACCACCGCATAGCCCCGCTTGCTGAGCGAGGCGCAGAGCGGGGAAATCATCCCAGCGTGGTGCTTCAAAATGCAGCGTCGCGAGCTTTGCCAGATCGAGTTTATGCAGCGAGTTGGGCAGGCGCTCTGGCCAAGTCACCGCGTATTGGATAGGAAAGCACATGTCACTGGCACTCAGTTGTGCGATGATAGAGCCATCGGTGAACTCCACAAGTGAGTGGACGATGCTCTGCGGATGGACAATCACATCCACGCGATCCATAGGGATGTCAAAGAGCCAGCGCGCCTCGATCATCTCTAGTCCTTTATTAAAATAAGTGGCGGAGTCGATGGTGATCTTTTGCCCCATACTCCACGTCGGGTGCTTGAGAGCCTGTTGCAGAGTCACCTGCTCTAGCTGCTCGCGAGGCGTTTGGCGAAAAGGTCCCCCCCTCGCAGTGAGGATGAGGCGCGAGCCCTCCTGCGCCCCTCCCTGATGACCTTGCAGGCATTGGAAGATGGCATTATGCTCGCTATCAACAGGCAGCACCTGCACACCCTTGTCACGCGCGCGCTGCATGACGAGCTCGCCTGCCATGACGAGGATTTCCTTCGAGGCGATGGCGAGGTGCTTTCCTGCATCAATCGCGGAGAGGGTAGGATAGAGCCCTGCTGTGCCGATGATGGAGACGAGCACCATGTCTGCCTCTTGGAGTTCTGCTAGCTCACAGAGTCCCTCGAGCCCCCCATAGATCTGGGTGTCGCGAGGAAGCAGCGCACGTAGCTCGTCGAGATACTCTGTCTGAAAGAGAGCGACGTGCTTCACGCCGAACTCACGCGCTTGCTCCGCGAGCTGGCGATAGTTGCGCTGCGCGGCGAGTGCCACGACCTCCATACGATCGGGCAGATCACGCGCCACCTTCAGGGCACTCGTTCCGATACTTCCTGTCGATCCTAGCACTACTACACGTCTTTTATTCATAGCGAGAGGCAGCTTATAGGATTTTGCGAGTGAGATCAAGTTCTTTCTGTCTAGAGCTTCTGATAAATTGCCACCTCTACCTGTTTTGCCTTGCATGATAGAGCTTTCTTAAGTAGAATTACTATAGATTCCAACTTTCCGCCTCATCTCCCATATCTCAGATTTTACATCGTTACATACCATTGAATATGAAAGCAAAAACACTATTTATTACCGCGCTATCCCTGCCTATCATCGGTTTCACAGGCTACCAGCTCTTCGAAGTCGGCGTCACCTTGGTCTCCAACGCAGAAATCAACAAGAAGCTAGACTCCATGAGCCTCCAAGAAAGAGAAAGCGCAGCGGCAGCCATCATGGATAGAAAATGTGGTCTCTGCCACGGTCTCGACGCACAGGTCAACCCTGTCCTCAACGCACTGAGCGGAGGGCTCATGGAGCGCGATCTCCTCGGAGCCCAGCGCGCCTACGTGCTCCAGCCTCAGCCAGCTCTGCGACATTTCAGCGTTGATATGCTCAAGCTCGACCGCGTGATGGCCAAGAAGACCATGCCGCCCATCCAGTACAAGATCATGCACTGGGGCGACTACCTGAGTACCGCTGACGTAGAGCTCATCACCAGCATCATCCCGCAGGACAAGCTCGCACGCGTCAAGTACTCCCCCATCATCAATCGCATCGCGGCTCCTGGTATGGAGACACTCAAAGTCGAGCTCGGGCATCTGCTCTACTTTGACACCCGACTCTCTAGCGACAACACAGTCTCCTGCGCGAGCTGCCATGACCTGACCAAGGGCGGCACCGATAATCTGGAGAAATCCGAAGGCGTCTTCAAGAATGGCAAGCCGCAGCTCGGAGGCGTGAATGCGCCCACCGTCTACAATGCAGAGCAGCACATCAGTCAGTTCTGGGATGGACGTGCCGCCGACCTCAAGGAGCAGGCGGGCGGTCCCCCTCTCAATCCTGTCGAGATGGGATACTCACACCCCGATGACTGGAAAGCTATCGCGGCAAAGCTGAGCAAAGATCCCCGCCTCGTTGAACTATTCAAAAAAATCTACGGTGATCGCGGCATCAACGGGGATACCATCACCGACGCCATTGCCACCTTTGAGAAAACTCTCACCACGCCCAACAGCGCCTTTGACCGCTATCTCATGGGTGATCACAATGCACTGAGCGCCCAGCAGAAAGAAGGCTTTGAGCTCTTCAACGAGCATGGCTGCTACACCTGCCACGCGGGAGAGGCTCTCGGTGGGCGCAGCTTTGAGTACATACACACCTACAATGACATGCGCAGGCACATGGAAGATCCGAGCGAAGACGCGGCCCGCGGGCGCATGGACTTCACGAAGGACAAGCAACACGCAGACATGTTCCGCGTCCCCACGCTGCGCAACGTCGCGCTGACAGCCCCCTACATGCACACAGGCAAGGTCGCAACACTCGAGGAAGCCATCAAGCTCATGTTCCAAACACAGGCTGATGTGAATCCCTCCGAGAGCATGGTGGGTGCCGTCACCTCCTTCCTACAGGCTCAGACTGGCACCTACAAGGGCAAGGCACTCGACCAGCTCACACCTGCCGATGTCGCGCCCCCTGCTGCAGCTGGCACGGCATCTACTGCCACAGCTCCCCCTGCGAACTAAGCAGCAGCAGCACTGAGCTCTCCCCTCACGGCTCTCCCTGCGTATGACGCGCAGGGAGAGCTGGTGAAAATATACAAACTCTCTACTCTTTTTCATTGCCAAGCATCTCCTAGAGCCTTACAATGCCAAGGGTATTGATCTCTCACACCCCCATCACACGCACCATGTCCTCCTCCATCCTCATCGTCATCCCCGCGCGCTATCAATCCAGCCGCCTCCCTGGCAAGCCGCTCGCCCCCATCGCTGGCATCCCCATGATCAAGCGCGTCGCCGATATCGCCGCAAGCATCTGTCGTCAAAATGAACAGTGCAACTACGTGGTCGCGACAGATGACACACGCATCCTCGACTACTGTGCGCTCGAATCCATCCCCGCGCGCATGACCTCGGAGAGCTGCCGCAGTGGCACGGAGCGCTGCTGGGATGTCGTCGGACAGGGCGAAGAATACGCGGCTGACTTCATCATCAATCTACAAGGGGACAATCCCCTCTGCCCCCCCTGGGTGATTCAGCAGCTCATCGACAGCTGGAAGAGCAGTGCGGGTGACGTCTACACCCCCTACATCCAGCTGAGCTGGGATGAGTATGACCGCCTGCTTGAGGCGAAGAAGACAACCCCCTACAGCGGCACCTGCGTGCTCATCAACCACGACAACTACGCGCTCGCCTTCTCCAAAAACACCATCCCCGCTGTGCGCAAACCTGAAAAGGCACGTGAGCAGCTCGAAAAAAGCCCCGTACGTCGCCACATCGGTCTCTACGCCTACACGCAGCAGGCGCTGAAGAAATACTTCGAGCTCACGGAATCCGACTACGAGATGGGCTGCGTCGAGGGACTCGAGCAGATGCGCTACCTCTACCATGGGATGAGCATCAAAATGGTCCCTGTCGACTACCGTGGGCGCAAGACCAGCAGTGGTGTCGACTCTCCAGAGGATATCGCGCGTGTCGAGGCTATTTTGGCTGAGTTCGGCGAGTTCTCGCTCTAATTTTGAAAGCTTGAGCATGAAAATACCACAACATATCGCCATCATCATGGATGGCAACGGACGCTGGGCTAAGAATCGCCTCATGCCTCGCGCACTGGGGCATGAGCGTGGCGGCAAGGCCGTGGAGCGCGTCATTGACCTCTGCCTCGAAAAAGGTGTAAAATGGCTGACACTCTACGCCTTCTCCACAGAGAACTGGGGGCGCAGTGAGAAAGAGGTCGCCAGCCTCATGTCGCTGCTCAAGCGCTTCCTCAAGGAGAGACGCAAAGACTTGATGGAGAAGAACACGCGTCTTCACGCCATCGGCGAGCTCTACATGCTACCAGACGACGTCCGCGAGCTTCTCGATGATTGCATCAACCAAACCAAGGAGAATACAGGTGTGAACCTCGTGCTCGCACTCTCCTATGGGAGTCGCCAAGAGATCACCGCCGCCGTCCGACAGCTCGGTGAACAGATCGCCTCAGGCAGTCTCCGATGGCAAGACATCACTCCCGAGCATCTCGCGCAGCGCCTCTACACCGCCGAGATGCCTGACCCTGATCTGCTCATCCGCACATCTGGCGAGATGCGACTATCCAATTACCTCCTCTGGCAGCTCAGCTACAGCGAGATCTACGTCACGGATGTCCTATGGCCCGATTTTGGACGAGAGGAGTTCGAGCGCGCACTCGGCAGCTACGGGCAGCGAGACCGCCGCTATGGCAAGCGCTCGTAAAGGGAGTTCTACATTCTTTTCATTCTCAAGAATCAAATGCGCTAGCGCATTTCACGAGCACTCTACTGAGTGCTCGTCGGCTGCATTTTTTGGCACTTCGCTAAAATCGTATCATAATTGCCTCACTCAATAACGAAGCTAATATTAGCAATAAAAAGCAGGTACAGAAAAAGCAGCGCGGCCGAGCGATGGTACAGCACTATCTCCCCAACCGTGAGCTTCATTTGGGGAGCTAAGACAAAGCCATTTCAACTTACTACTTTGGCAGTACTAAATGAAGGAAACACGGTGCGCGTACTTGATTAGCTAATGTCTACTGAATAAAAGGCTCATTTGAGGCAATCATCACCAGCGCGAAAAA
>CAYJLP010000062.1:0-2261 GCA_964371115.1 uncultured Akkermansia sp.
AAATCGCTCTACCCTTTTTTTGAATAAATTCTAGAAATCATCATCATTACTTTACGCTAGCGAGGAAGATGGCAAGGAGCGCTTTGCGTAAATTTAACGAGAGTTTGATTTTCATTATTCGATTGAGATGATAAAGTGTGATAAGCTTATTTTCTCTGAAATCAGGTAGTCGTCGGCATTTTACAGAATTGGGAAGCCCAGCGCAAGATTAATATCTAACAAGGAATATTGTTTAGCTAGGATTAAGACTCTCCTCGTCATGTGCTTGAGGTGGTGTAAGGGGAGGGGATTTACTTTATTTGGACAGGAATGCTCCTATAGATGATAAAAAACGACTTGACAGCACTGATGAGTTTTACTAGTATGTATCAATAAGCCATGAAATCTTCTCAACTCTTCTCTGCCTTTGTCGTTCTCGCTTCCTGCCTCACCGTGCAGGCCGCACCTGATGTCTCACTCGATGACCTGAGCCCAGAAAAGCTCAAGAGCATTGCTACGGCTCGCCAGCAAGCCAGCATCAAGACCTACGAAGATGCCAAGGTCAAGGCTGCTCAGGATCGCGCCGATGCCATCAAAAAGTCTAAGGAAATCACCGAGGTGAACAACGCAGGTCTCAAAAAGACCATCCAGAGACGCGCTCTTAACAATATGCTCCCCCGCTGTGAGCGTGAGCCCGAGACACCACGTACGCCTAATGTTTATGAGGTGCGCGGTGGTCGCTAAGATCGGGTGTATTTGACAATTTTGTTTCTTATTCGTGCCAATTCCTCTCGGTAAGTGTCGGGAGGGCTCGCGATTCTTTGCTCTTTTTCTCTGTCATTCAGGGGGATTGAGCGAGGGATTGCGTGTTTTGGCTTGACATGACTAGGAGGGGCTTCTAGAATCGCTATCGCGATAGGCACGGTGATGCTGTAATGCAGAGCCACGCTCCTACGATAGGGCACTAGGGGCTCCTGCTGATTTGCCGTTCGCGAATAGTTTTTATCTCTTATCTTTTTTATTTTAGCACTTTATTTTTATCATCCCTCTCATGCTAGAACAACCACGTGCCCCACGCCCGCGCCCAGCGGAGGCACCAGCAGCACATGCTGGAGGCTCCATGCCCGCGCCCTCTCCTGAGCAGGTGCGTCGTCAGGTCGACGATACACGCGCCCAAGCTGCCTCCTTTGAGCAGAAGCAGGCAGAGTGGGAGGAGCAGCACCGCGAGCTCCAGCAGCTCAAGGCGCACAAGGAGGAGTTCTCTGCCCAGCTTGATGATCTGGGGATGAGGATTCACAACGTCGCGCGACGCCTCGCACGCGAGATCAAGTCCATGGAGCAAGAGAGAGCCGAGCTCCACCACGTCTATGAGACTCTCGCCGAGCATCTCAAGGTACTCAGCACGCTGGATCCCACCGATTGGTCCGCTTCGGTGCTCGAGAAGCAGCTGCTGACTGGGCTGGCGAAGCTCGATCGCGCGGAGAATGATCTCAACGAGGCCTACCAGCTGGGAGCTCGGCTGCGTCATAGCGAGGTATTCTCCGTGCCCCCCATCGAGGCAAAGCAGTGGACGCTCTCTGTGATGCAGCTCAAAGAGGAGATTAAGCGGGGGTTTTTCTTTCATCTTCCTCTGTGCATTATCCTGAGTATCATGCTACTGTTGTGGTATATCTTGAGCTAGGACGCCGATCTTTTTGCCCCCCCCCCCTATTTTCATCTCCACATCCCATCCGATCATATGAGCCGTCAACGTGATTTTCTCAACAGCCGCCAGCAGATGCCTCGTCCTCAGCGTAGCTCCGCCGCGCGTCCCTCCGAGGCATCCATGCCTTCGCGTATGTCGCGACGCCGCGTGCGTCGCCCCTCCCGCCTGCATGTGGCGACGAAGATGAAGCTGGAGTCGGTCTTCACTTACCCCTTTTGGGAGAATGGGATGCTTGTGATCCTACTCGCGGCACTGCTCTATACGTCTCTGTGCTTTTTCATCTACGTCATCTAGCGATGGCATCTCCCACACCCCCACAGCCCCCCATGACAGAATCATCTCTAGACGTCAACTATATCGCCAAGCTAGCTAAGCTTGAACTCAGCCCTGAGGAGACAGAAAACTTTGCCCGCGATCTCGCCCAGATCCTCGAGCATGTCGATCAGCTCAGTCAGTGGGACATCGAGGGTGTCGCCCCGATGACGCATCCTCTGCCTGACACCGACGTGGTGCGCGCCGCCGTCGTCGGTGAGAGCCTCAGTCAGCAACAGGCTATGGAGAATGCTCCCGCCTCCCA
>CAYJLP010000062.1:2271-9490 GCA_964371115.1 uncultured Akkermansia sp.
TGCCCAAGGTCGTGGAGTCAGCCCATTGATTTTTTATTTTAAGACATACCGATCATGCTATTTGGATCTATCAGTCACTGGAAGAAGCAGCTCACAGCAGGGCAGGTCAGCCCCAGCGAGCTCGTGCAGCAACTCGCCGCGCGCATCGAATCTCAGAACCCTGCGCTCAATGCGCTGCTCTCTTATGACATGCCACGCGCCCTAGAGGCAGCTCAGCAGGCTGATCTCAGCCTACCACTCGGTGGCATCCCCATCGTGGTGAAGGACAACATCTCTGTACAGGGTGAGCCCGCGCGCTGCGCCTCGCGTATGCTCGAGAGCTTTATCTCCCCCTACGACGCGACGGCGATCGCGAAGCTCAAGGCCGCGGGTGCCATCCCCTTCGCCCGGGCGAATATGGATGAGTTCGCCATGGGATCACATGGGGAGAACTCCGCCTTTGGCGCTACGGCGAATCCGCACGACCATGAGCGCGCCCCAGGTGGCTCCTCTAGTGGCTCCGCGGCCGCCGTCGCTGGCGGCATCGCCATCGCCGCACTCGGCTCTGATACAGGCGGCTCGATACGCCAGCCCGCCTCTCACTGTGGCATCGTCGGTCTCAAGCCTACCTACGGACGCATCTCGCGCTATGGGCTCGTCGCCTTTGCCTCTTCACTCGACCAGATCGGCCCGCTGACGCAGAATGTCGAGGATGCGGCTCTGCTCCTCAATGCCCTAGCGGGGCATGATAAGAAAGACTCCACGAGCGCGCGCCGCGCAGACGAGGACTTCACCGCGCAGCTCGGAGCCTCTATCAAGGGGGTGCGCATAGGGCTGCCGCAGCAGTACCTCTCCGCGGGGAATGATCCCGCTGTCACCGCCGCGCTCGAGCTCTCTGTCAAGAAGCTCACCGAGCTCGGAGCCGAGATCATCGACATCTCCCTGCCTCACTCCGAAGCTGTCGTGGATACCTACTATGTCATCGCCTGCGCCGAGGCCTCGTCGAATCTCTCACGCTTTGACGGCGTACGCTACGGCTATCGTGCCCCTGAGGTGAAGGGACTTGAAGATCTCTACACGCGCTCTCGTACGGAGGGATTTGGCGCGGAGGTCAAGCGACGCATCATCCTCGGCACCTATGTACTCTCCAGCGGCTACTATGATGCCTACTATGCTCGCGCGCAGAAGGTACGCTCGCTAATCGCGCGTGATTTTGCCGCTGCCTTTGAGCGCGTCGACTACATCATCGGGCCTGTCGCTCCCACGGCAGCGCCAAAGCTCCACGACAGTAGTCTCACGCCGCTACAGACCTACCTCTCGGACATCTACACCATCCCTGCCAACCTCGCGGGGCTACCAGCCATCAGCATCCCCACTCCTCAGCCAGAGGGGGCTATGCCCATCGGTATCCAGCTGCTCGGAGCCCACTACAGCGATGCTGGGCTACTCAGCGTCGCCTCCGCGCTCGAAGCCGCTTTCTAATCTTTGAACAACCCACCTCGCGCCCACGCTAGAGGTCTCGAACCATGAGTAAAAGCCTTGTAGAGCCCCAAGCACTGCAAGGTTTTTCGAATTTGTAATCACGCACGCACACGTCATGAATCCCCCCATGCCACCTCCCGTCATGCTCACCATCGCAGGCTCTGACTGCTCTGCGGGTGCGGGTCTCCAAGCCGACCTCAAAGCAGGGCTCGCCCTCTCCACCTACCCACTCACCGTGCTCACCTGCGCTGTCAGCGAGGTACCTGGTATCGTCGAAGACATCATTCCGATGAGCTCAGAGTTCATCCTCGGGCAGCTACGTCTCTGTCTCGCGCACTATCCCGTCGCAGCGATCAAGGCGGGCATGCTCTACTCGCCCGACATCGTCCGCGCCTGCGCCCATATCCTCCAGCAGGAGCCCTACCGCCACATCCCGCTCGTCATCGACCCTGTCATGATCGCCACCGCGGGAGAGCCTCTCATGCTGCGCGATGCCATCGCGGCCTACGAAGATGAGCTCATCCCCCGCGCCACACTCCTCACGCCGAATCTCGATGAGGCTGCTGCACTGCTCGGATGTAGCCCCATCACGGCAGAGGAGGAGATGAGACGAGCCGCCGCTGCGCTCCACGCGCGCTACGGCTGCGCTATTCTACTCAAGGGGGGCCACCTAGCCGCAGAGCGCTGCACCGATCTGCTCATTCATGCCGATGGTAGCGCGCGCGAATGGAGTCACCCCCGCATCCCCGATGTCAGCACGCATGGGACAGGCTGCACCCTCTCGGCCGCCGTCGCGGCAGGACTGGCGCATGGACAGCCCCTCAACCAAGCGGTGCAGGAGGCACTCGTGTATGTCGAATGTGCAATCGCGCAGAGTCTGTGCTGGACTACTCCCTGCTCTATTCAAGCACTCGCGGCACCTCCTATTGTGAATAAGGGTGCTCAAACATGTGAATAACCCTATGAATAACGCCTCTAGCATGTGAATAAGTATCCTAACATGGCGAGCATCGCTCTTTCGCCATGCTAGTCCACGCCGCACGCAGTCGAGTGCTCCCAAGCGCGACGCGGGGCAAGCTGAGAGGTGGCAAACGCACCCACACGCGACACAATCATGCGCATCCTCATCCTCACCTACCTCATCGCCACGCACTGCGCCTCCGCCATCCTCGAGGTCGGACCGCCCAGCCCTATCGCCTATAGTAATAGTGAGCAAAAGCTCCTCCAGCAGCTCAGCCTCGCACAGGCAGGAGAGGCGCAGTCGCAGTATCAGCTCGCGCAGCTCTACATCCTCGGGCTCCATGTCGCAGAAGACTGGCAGCTCGCCGAGCTCTGGTACAAGAAAGCAGGCCTGCAAGGACACCCCCTGGCTCAAGCCGAGCTGGGCACCATGTACAGCATGAGCAGCGCGCAGACAGGGAAAGCCTACCTGTCAGGCGATAGTATCAAGGCGAACTACTGGTACCAGAAAGCCCTCCCCAGCCTCACACTACTCGCAGAGAAGGGGGACGCGTGGGCGCAAAAGGCACTCGCAGATCTTTATTTTAAGGGGCGCGGCGTCACGCGTGATGTGGAGAAAGCGCAGCGCCTCTACCAGCTCGCGCTGCCCACGCTGCGCAAGGCGGCAGAGGAGGGGGAGCTCGTCGCGCAGTACACTCTGGCTAGCTGCTATAATGAGGGTAAGGGGGTCGCACGTGACATGGACGCCGCCGTGAGCTACCTGACCCCACTCGTGGATAGGAAGTGCAGCATGGCGATGACGCTGCAAGCGCGCATCTATATCAAGCAGAAGAAGCGTGATGAAGCCCTCGCGCTGCTACATCGCGCGGCGAATAGGGGGGGCGTCATCGCGAGCCTCATGCTGCTGACCTTTCACCTCACGGATGCGATCCCTGCGAGATCACTCGATGCGCTCGTGTGGATCAAGCGCTGTGAAAAGCAGCACCTCTTATTGCAGAATATATTCCCCGCCCATCTCTATGAGAAAATAGAAGATCTCAAACGCCGCTACAGTGATGCGAAATGAGGGGTGACTCGCATGCGGGCTCTGCGGCGCGCGTGTGGAGTGTGTGATTGCTCACCTAGGATTACTGTGGCGGCTGCTAGGCGCATGCGCGCTCTGTGTACACTCGACTAGCCAGAGCCTGCCCAGCTGAGTTACTCCATCAGAGCTGGATACTCCGTCCAAGTCGTATCATTCGATAGGGCTGCAATCATGATGAGCAAACTGCTTGACCCCACAAATGATCGGTAGCGTGCCTACTGTCAGGGTACTCATACAAAGCGTCACCACCGACACGATATCAGTGGTGACGCCTTGCGCTGATGACTGAGCGGAGATTATTACTCTCCAGATCGAGCTCAGCAGGATCCTGCTCTAGCTCGCGCTTTGGCGCCGGCGGCGGGTGAGCAGTCCCGTGAGGGCGAGTAGGCTGAGTGTGGCGGTACTGGGGTGGGGGATGGGATTAAGTTCGGGGATGACGGGGTCGTCTGGGGGGGGAGCTGCGCCTCTACCTCCGAGGATGAGGTCGTGGGAGCTCCCATTGAGCGCGATTTGGAAGCCCGCGCCCTCGTAGAGGTAGCTAGCGCCTCCGTAGGTGATGTAGTAGCCCTCACCCAGTGCGTCTTCGAGCTGGCCGAGCTCGTCGACGAAGCTGATGTTGAAGGTGTAGATCTCGCCATTGCTCCGGTCGGTGAGACCTGCGTCGAGGATGTCGCCGTCGATGAGTGTGACTTCTCCCTCGGGATGGCTGTCGAGGTAGTCGATGGAGAGAGTGATGTTGATGATGTTGGTATCGGCGAGGTCGACTTTCTGCCCGTCATCGACGACGAGGATGGCGTGCTCGTCGATGTCGTTGATGTGGAAGTTGAGCTCATTGCTGCCCCAGAGTTTCGTGGAGTCTTTGAGGCGTACGTTGGTGACGGTTTTGTCCTTGGCGTCACCAAAGGAGACGGTGTTCGCGTACCAGCGGTCGGATTCGTACTCAAAGTTACCCGTGCGGAATTGCACCTCGGTCTGGGAGAAGTCTCCTCCGCTGTAGCTGATGTCGCCGCGGAACTTGGAGGCAGTGGACTCTGCGCCCGCGACTGGATTGCCACCTGCATCTTTCACACCAGCGGTGGTCGAGATCTCATTGCCATTGATGTCGTAGCTATTCTCATAGGTGTTGAGAATGAGCTTGTCGGTGTTGTAGTTGATGACGTCCCCATAGGCTGCTTTCGCGTTGGCTGTATCGCCTTCGATGAAGACATTCGTCACGATGTTGGCATCGAGTCCGAAGTTGAGCACGGCGGTCTTGCCCGCGCCCGTGTTCGCGCCTACCTTGATGCCGATGTTGGACTTGCTGTAGCGGCCTTCGGGGGCATTCTGCAAGACCCATTCGCCGTCCTGCTTGGCGTAGCGACCTAGTGTGGTGTTGCCCGCGCTGTCGTAGAGGTAGGCGCCTCCCGCACCACCTGCGGAATCTGGCTCGGTGTTGACGGTGACGGTGCCGTAGATGAGGCCACTCTCCAGTCTCGTCTCCCCGCTGCCGTAGGTGGCACTGAGGTCGATGCCCTGACCCGAGTGGCTCCCATAGAAGACGGTGTCGCTATCATAGAGTGTGATGAAGTCGTCGATCTCGGTGCGGATGAGCGCTGAGTCGTCGTCGCTGCCCTCGTAGGAGCCGTAGACCTTCATCGTTGTCTTGAGGGTATGCACGTTGGGCGTGCCGTCTTCGCGTGCGACGAGATGGACGCCGACGCCGTTGTTGGAGCTATCATAGATCTCACCGCGGGCGTTGAGCTCATTGAGCTTGGACTCGGAGACGAGGAAGCCCGTGGAGTTCACGCCTGTGATATTCATGCTTGCTTGGACAGATTGGGCGTGTGTGTTGCGCAGGTCCATCCCTGTGCTCGTGCCTCCTGTGTTGAAGATATCACCTGTGGGCTGGTAGGTGTCAGTCGAGGTGGTGATTTTGTAGTTTGTCGCTCCCGTATCGTCGCGAGAGAGCGTACCTGTGTGTCCGAGATTTTTGGCTGTGAGGGTCTCGCCTACGGTCTGCGTCCCTGTGACCTCGACGCCGATGACGACGCCATCGTCAGCTGAGTTCGCGTCGATGCGCAGGGTGTTGCCCATGCTTCCGGAGCTGCCAATCTTCAAGCCGACGATGCGATTTGCGCTGACGTGTCCTTCTGTGGTGGCACCTGTTCTGATGATTTCGTCGGCGGTGGCGTTGATGGTGATGCTACTGCCAGAGATGGCGCGTACGCGCCCGCTGCTGATGTCGACGCCTGTGAGGACGGCGTCGGCGGTGTGGGCACCATGTGAGTTGATGGTGACGGCGGAGTTGTTGTCATGGTCGAGCTGCTCTTGGCTGCTGCCGTAGGAGAAGCCTGTGATGGAGCCTGCTGTGCCTGTACCGCCTGCTGAGGTGATTTTGATGATGAGGTTGTTGGCGAGGAGGTCTGTCGTGGGAGGGGCGAGTAGCTCGTCGAATTGGACGCCCGTGATGGAGGCAAAGGAGATATCCTCTGCGGCACTGAGTACGATGTTGGTGTCAAGGAACTGGGCAAATCCATTGAAGCCTGGAAAGCTCGCCGTCTCGGTGATGTGCATGGCGACGAGGGCGCTCCCCTCGGTCACGCTTCCCGTCATCGAGGGGATGATGATGTTGTAGCCTGTTGTTTCCTCGGCAATGGTGACGAGGGTGACAGGGATGGTTTCTGTGCTGCTCTCCTCGGAGGCGGCGTGTGCCGATGCACCCAGTGCGAGTGCCGAGCCGAGCAGGTATAGAATCGTCGAGTGGGATGGATTCATAGAGTTAATCAGATTGAGGGATAGTTTTTTAAATGGTGTAGCTCTACGGTGGATGTAGAGGTCTGAAGCGAAATCCTACTAGAAAAGCAGGAACGCTGGAAATAATATCAGGTAGTTAACTATTTTTCAAGGGGTATTTATGTGCGTTTGTCTTTGCGTGTTATTCTTATATAAGTTTTTATGGAATTGGTATAATTCTATGGCTGATTCCGTGATGTTTTAGATAGATGCGTTTTAGATATATTTTCGATAGAGGATGTTATGCACGGGTAAAGAGGGTTTTTTGCGCAAAAAAAAGTTCATCATTCGCAACAAAAAGCCCGAGATCATGCGGGATCTCGGGCTTGGGGATGGGATGTGCTCTAGGGGCTTTATTCGACCTGGAGGGCTTCTTGGGCGAGCTGCTTGCAGGCGCGTAGGTCGAGCTTGCCGGTGGGCAGCACGGGGATGCACTCGACGGGGACGATGTACTTGGGCGTCCAGAGGTTGGGGATGTGCTCCTTGATGAGGTATTGGCGTATCTGGAGGAGGTTTTCTTTTTCCTTGGTATGGTCGATGTGCTGGGGCAGGGTGGAGAGCAGCACGAGGGCTTCACCCTTCTGCGGGTCGGAGATGCCGGTGACGGCGATCTGAACCTCGGGGTTGTCAGGGCTCAGTTCGAGCGCGCGTGAGATGATCTGCTCGACGCCCTCGTGGGGTACCATCTCGCCACCTACTTTGGAGAAGCGTGAGAGGCGTCCTGAGAGGCTGAGGAAGCCATTGAGGTCCATCTGGGCGATGTCGCCGGTTTTGAACCATTTCCCATAGAAAATCTCGTCGTGCATCTCGGGCTTGCCGAGGTAGCCGTTGAAGAGGTTGGGCCCGCGCATCCAGAGCATGCCGCGCTCCGTGAGGGGGATCTCTTTGGTATCATCGTCCAGATCGCTGATGCGCATGGCGATGCCGGGGAAGACGGCGCCG
>CAYJLP010000062.1:9524-13259 GCA_964371115.1 uncultured Akkermansia sp.
TGCATGGGCTGGGTGAAGTCGTTGGTCTGGCTGTCGGGCAGGCGGGGGCGATTCACCGAGCAGACGGGCGAGGCCTCGGTCATGCCGTAGCCCTCGAGGAGCTGGACATTGCATTGGTTGAGGAACTCGAGGCGCAGGTCGTCGGGGAGCTTCTCCGCGCCGACGACAAAGTAGTGTACGTGCTTGTAGGTGTCGGCCTTGGCACGGCGCAGCATGGCGCGGGCAAAGGTGGGCGTGGAGCAGGCGAGCGTGATCTGGTATTTCTCGATGAGCTCATTGAGTCTCTTGGCATCCGTGGGGCTGGGGTAGGTGCAGATGGGCAGTCCTGCGAGCATGGGCATCATCATGGTGACGGTGAGACCAAAGCTGTGGAAGACGGGGAGACTGGCGAGGATGCGCTCTCCGGGGTTGAGATCAATGCTGCTCATGCACTGAGCGACGTTGGAGAGGATCATCTGGTGGGTGAGCGCAACTCCCTTGGGCTCACCAGATGAGCCACTGGTGAAGAGCACGATGGCGGTCTCCTGTGCGCGGTGGGCGTCGGTGTCGTAGTTGCGGCAGATGAGGCTGGCGGGCATGACCTTCGCCTTCATGATGGAGGAGAGTAGCGTGAGCTTGCCGAGGTCTTTGATGACTTCCTCGACGTAGATGAGCTCTTCGCGGGCTGGCCAGGCGAAGTCGGGGAGTTTTTCTACAAAGCGCCCCGCGGTGATGAAGCTCTTGAGCCCCGCCTGCTCTCTGATGCTGGCAAAGGCAGCGTGTGAGGAGGCGTAGTTCACCATCACAGGCGTGATGCCTGCGAGCAGGCAGCCAAGTGTGGCGATGATGGCACCGGGACCGGGGGGGAGGATGACGCCGATGCGCTTGTCGCGCTCCTTATCTAGTGTCTTGGAGAAGGCCATGGCAACGCCGAGGAGCTTGATGTAGGTGACCTTGTTCTCCGTGAGCCCGTCGATGATCTCGACGGTGGGGCTCTTCTTGATTGCCTGGATGAGCAGTGTGGTGAGTGAGCCTTGGAGTAGGGGCTGGCGCTCCATGATGTCCACGCCGCAGTTCATCCATGCGGAGAGCA
The DNA here is from genome assembly GCA_964371115.1 of uncultured Akkermansia sp. Lineage (GTDB taxonomy): Bacteria > Verrucomicrobiota > Verrucomicrobiia > Verrucomicrobiales > Akkermansiaceae > Akkermansia. The sequence goes on from CAYJLP010000062.1 coordinate 10,597, forward strand.
TGCGCTCGCCGGCATGGGGACCGGGGCTGAGCTGGGGCAGGATGCTGAGGTATTCTTCGGAGTCACCCTTGGCGGCGTTGAGCACCATCCTCGTGAGCTTTTGTACGTAGTGGGTGTTGAAGATGGGGACGGGTGAGAGGTGGAGGCTGCCCAGTAGCTTGAGGATGAAGGCGGGGATATCAGAGAGGTTGCCTGAGATGGGGGTGGTCTGCCCGGGGATGAAGATGACGTGGAGCTCCTCGCTGAAGCTCTGCAGCAGCTGGCTGCGCAGCTTCACCGCCTGCCCGCGACGGAAGTCAAAGCTGATGCGCGGCAGGTTCATCTCGCGTATCCATGCCTCCAGATCGTTCGCAAGGGCGTAGTCGGGGTCACTTAGGATGACGAGCTTCTTGTCGAGGAGGTGGTGGAGTTTTTGGAGTGAGGCGAGGCTCAGGCGATTGGGGACAAAGAGGGAGGGCTTGCGGGGGATGTTGTTTTCTCCCTTGATGGTGAGTCGAGACATGATGAAAAGAGTCAGGGTGAGGCGTGCTGATGCTGCTCTATTGTAGCACGTGCGGAGTGCTGCTGCCAGTCAAAAAATGCCCCTGATGCGACGGACGCATCAGGGGGTGAGGGGTGAGGGGGTGTCGATTTAGAACTTGTAGGTGAGGGTGATGCCACCGACGACGCCAAAGTTCTGGAAGGGCTTGTAGTGCGAGTCGCCTGTGAGCTTGGCGTGCTCGGCGTGCTTGTTGGCACGTATTGCACCCTTGCCCACCCAGTGGAAGCTGACGGAGGGCGTGAGGATGAGGTCTTTTTCCTTCGTAATGAACCAAGGGGTGGAGAGCTGAATCCACCATGCCTGTGAGCCATTCGCGCAGGCGCCGTGGTAGTCTTGGAAGTAGTCGCCTGTGGCGGACATGTTGAAGGAGAGCACACCTGCGAGCTTCACATCCTCAGGGGTACCGATGATGGGTGCTTTGAAGGTGACGGAGGGCTCGAACCAGAAGCCTTTCACACCATCCATGCTGTAGCGGACGGGGACGGCGATCTCCATCCACTGGAAGGGGGTGTAGGTGGGCTTGAGGAAGAGCTCGTGGACGGTGGAGTGCGTGTCGTTCGCGAAGTGCTTGGCCATGATGCCGAGCATGCCGCCGTGGACGAAATCGTAGCCGACACCGATGTTGAAGGTCTCATCAACTGTGTAGCGAGCTTCAATAGCTGCGGCGAATTCATTCTCAATGTTGAGCTCAGGGATGGTGGTGCCAGCGTAGGGACCTGTATGGGGACCGAACTTGGCACCACCATAGAGCTCGTGACCCGACATGATGTACTTGTAGAGGAAGGTGGTGTGGACGCTCCAGTCCGTGTTGGTGTCGAAATCGAGCTTGAGCGCGAAGAAGCCAGCGCCATCACCCATGGTGGCAGCACGAGTAGGCAGGTAGCCGCGTCCTGTGTAGGCGGTGCTCACACCAGCGGTGAAGGAGCCAGAGAGGATGGACTTGTCATTGATGGGGGCTACTTGTACACCAGGGAGCTGCTCGGTGGTCATGGGAGCCGAGGCCACAGCGTGGGCGGTAGTATTCGCGGTGGGGATGGTGTAGGGACTCTTTGCCGAGGCGACGCTGAATGACGCGAGGGCGGCGAGCAAGATGAGTGATTTCTTCATATGTATTGGGCTATGTGTTCTAGATCCTGTACACTTTATGCAAGTGCATCTGATGGAGTCTATATTCTAACGAATCGTTTTGCAGCTGTCAATCTTAAAGAAGGGTGATACTTAACAAGTACTCTAACACTTTTGCGCTGGACGCTTCTAATCAGAGCGATGAGTCCCGCTTGAATAAAGAAAAAACCTCTCTGCCGCAGCAGAGAGGTTGTAAAAATGAGGTGTGTGGGGTCGCTCGATTAGAGGATCGTGACGGCGAGGTTGAGACCTGCTGTGACGATGGAGACCATGCTCATGAGCTTGATGAGAATGTTGAGCGAAGGACCCGATGTGTCCTTGAAGGGGTCACCGACGGTGTCACCGACGACGGAAGCGTCGTGGATGGGGGTGTGCTTGCCGCAGAAGTCGGCATCACCCGTTTCGATGTACTTCTTCGCATTGTCCCATGCACCACCAGCGTTGGCCATGAAGACGGCGAGGACGAAGCCACCAGCGAGACCACCTGCGAGCAGGCCGAAGACGCCAGGTACGCCCAGGAGGACACCTGTGAGGATGGGGACGACGACGGCGATCATCGAGGGCACGATCATCTCGCGCTGGGCTCCCGATGTGGAGATGCTCACGCAGCGAGCGTAGTCAGCCTTCTTCGTACCGTCGAGCACTTCCTTGTCGGAGAGCTGATGGCGGACTTCTTCTACCATGCTCTTAGCAGCACGGCCGACGGCGTTCATGGTGAGACCGCAGAAGAGGAAGGAGAGCATGCAGCCGATGAAGATACCGAGCAGCACCTTGGGGTTCATGAGGGAGACTTCGAAGAAGTCCATGAACTGAGGAATGTTCATCGCGGCGATCTCTTCGTACTTGACGACGGTATCGGCAAAGATGTTCATCTTGAACTCACCCAGTGTGTGAGCGGCGATCTTGAGCTCCTCGATGTAGGAGGCCAGAAGGGCGAGGGCGGTGAGGGCGGCGGAGCCGATGGCGAAGCCCTTGCCAGTAGCGGCGGTGGTGTTGC
>CAYJLP010000063.1:0-13020 GCA_964371115.1 uncultured Akkermansia sp.
CGCCCGTGGTCAGCGTGATCTCACCATCCTTGGTGATGGCGGCTGCCTCGATGACGGCGGTGCGGGGAGCACGCAGGTAGCCGTAGCGCACGTGCTGGGGCATGAGGGAGAGATGGATGTCGCTGTAGTCACAGTCGCGACTGTTGATACGACCACGCAGAGCGGAGTCGCTCTGGTAGGGGTAGCGATGACCGATGGCGTTGGCCTCGGCGAGGACGCCGTCAGCAAGCCCACTCGTGGAGGCTCCCGTGTAGACGTCTACCTTGAAGGGACGCCCAGCGGCGTGCTCGGCCTTCGCCTTCTCGGCGATGGCTCCAGGGAGGACTTTGGGAGAACCAGCAGCGGTGAAGCCGCTAAATCCGAGACATTCGCCGTCTTCGATGAGAGCGGCTGCTTCTTGTGGGGTCAGTTTTTTGAATTCCATAACTACTGTATGCGCGTGGGCTAGAGCATTCTACCCGCTCAGTTAGACGATGTCAAGTCACACGATACAATAATATTTACTCAGCCTGACAGCCCCAAAACGGCATACCTCCTCTGATTGGCTATGAAAGTCTCACGACAATGAGAGCCCCCACTCCATCGCTGGAATGAGGGCTCAAGCAGTATGAATAAACTAAGCTTACTATCGGGCGGGAAAATTATTTCGCCAGCGTCTGGAGGACGTCGAGGACACCGGGGGTGCTGCTTTCGTCCTTCTGGAGGAGCAGGGAGGCAGCCTGAGTCATGATGCTGGAATCAAGACTATCGCTCGTGGGGAAGAAGCTCTTCACCGCAGAAGCCTGTGTGTCGGAGAGCTGACCTTCAACAAGGCTCCATGCTTGGTTGGCCTTCTGGTAGTTCTCAGCGGCACTCTTGAGCTGCTCGAGGCTCGATGCACTGGTCGTTTCGCCCGACTTCAGCGAGCTGAGCTGGGAGAGCAGAGTCTGCTGGGAGGTGAACTTGCTGGCAAGCGCGTCTTTCGCCTTTGTCTGGAGTGCGGAGAGGACGGTAGAGTCGCTACCTGCAGCACCAGCGAGTGCGCTACCGACGGCGGAAGCTGTCGTAGAATCAGCACTGCCAAGGAGAGCGCCAGCGGCGGCACCCGTCACGGCACCAGTGACGGCAGTCGTGGCGGCGTCTTTCTTCTCCTCGATCGTGGCTGTCACGGCGTTCTTCTTCTCAGTGACGGTGGCGGTGACGGCCGCTTTCTTTTCGTTTACCTTGGCAGTGGTCGCGGCTTTCTTTTCAGCGGCTTTGGCCTTGGCTGCTTCTTTCGCCTTGGAGGGTGCGGCTTTGATGCTTTCTTTGGCTTGCTTCGCCTTCGCTACTTGAGGGGCTACTTTTGCGGTGACGGCGGCTTTGCCTTTTTCTTTGAGAGACGAGAGGCTGGGCAGCTGGCTGGCGCTGACACCGAGCGTGAGGGCGATGGATATAAGGGCGATTTTCATAATGGATGATTCCTCTGCTGAGGTACTCCATGCTAATACAAAGATCTCATCGTGGCAAGATATTTTTTCGTCATTTCTTTTTTCTTACTCATTGCAAATCACCCAAAAAGGTAGATTTTCACACCTATTTCATCGCCCAAAGAGCACCAATCAACGCTTCCAGTCGACGGGGATCTCGGTGACCTCCCCGCTCTTGTTCTCATAGAGGACGTAGCCATGCTCGACGCCGTAGTAATAGACCTCCATGGTGACTTTCACATCGTAGCAGCAGTAGGTGGCGATGTCCATGAGCTTCTCAATGTCGCCCTCAGCCTCGTAGGCTGCCCACCACTTGAGCGCGTCGGTGCCCTTCGCCGTCTTGCTCAGCCCACCGAGGCTGGGCGTGGCGATGGCATCCAGCGCGAGGCGGTGGCCGAGCTTGCTGCTCAGATCGAGACAGATGTCGAGGTTGTTGGTCATATCGGCGATGTTCCAGAAACTAAAGGGTTGGATGACTTCATAGTCAAAGCCGATATGATTGTAGCCAACCACGAGGTCCGCAGCCCTCATCTCTTGGATGAGCGCGTCTACCTCATCCTCGGTGTAGATGCGGTAGGCGCGATCGCGTGTCGAGTAGGTGACGGCGACGGAGACTCCCATGAGCCCTGCCTTGTCCCAGCCGCCGACCTGAGCGGCGGAGCGGCGTGTTTCGAGGTCAAAAAAAACGATATTCATAGATCAGATCCCGAGATGATGACGGCGTAGTCCCTCGTAGAGCATGATGGCGACGGCGGTCGAGAGGTTGAGGCTGCGCGATTGGTCACCAGGCATGGGGATGCGTAGCGCCGTGTCGCGGTGCTGCTGTATCCATGACTCGGGCAGCCCGCGTGATTCTGCTCCAAAGACGAAGTAGTCACCCGGTGTGATCTCGAGATGCTCATCCCAGATGCTGCGCTCCGACTTCGTCGAGAGGTACCAATAGCGCGCTTCGGGCGCGGCGGCTCGTGTGAGCTCATCAAGAGAGTCCCAGAGCTCGAGGTCCACATGCCGCCAGTAGTCGAGTCCCGTGCGGCGTATATGCTTCTCATCGAGGCTAAAGCCTAAGGGGCGGATGAGGTGCAGCTTTGTACCTGTCGAGACGGCGAGGCGACCCGCCGCACCTGTGTTGTGCGGGATTTCGGGGTGATGGAGGACGATGTTAAACATGAGGAGATGGGACTTCTGGAGAGGGGCGGCGCGCCCTCCCTTTACTTCGCCCCGCGACGCAGAAGGACGGCGGGGATGGTGCGCAGGAAGAGGCTTGCATCGAGCCAGAGTGACCAGTTGTCGATGTAGCGGAGGTCTTGGCGTATCATTTGGTCAAAGTCGGGGTTGCTGCTTCTATCCTCAACCTGCCAGTAGCAGGTGAGACCGGGCTTCACACAGAGGCGGCGGCGGTCGGAGATATTGGGGAATTCTTCCGTCTCGTAGGTGGGCAGAGGACGAGGTCCCACGATGCTCATATCACCGAGCAGTACATTGATGAGCTGGGGCAGCTCGTCGATGGAGGTCTTGCGCAGGAAGTTACCAAAGGGGATGATGCGAGGGTCATTCGTGAGCTTGAAGATAGGACCTTCCATCTCGTTGCCATATTGCTTCTTGATCTCGTCGAGTCGCTGGTCAGCATCGCTGTACATGGAGCGGAACTTCCACATTTTGAAGGGAACGCCGTAGCGCCCTGTGCGCTCCTGAGTGTAAAAGACAGGTCCCTTGCGATCGGAGATCTTGATCCCGATCGCCGCGATGACCCACAGGGGCAGCGTGGCGAGGAGAACGAGGGCGGCGAGGATCTTATCCAGCGTGATTTTGACGAGGTAGTTCCAGCTGAGCTTGGGCGTGGAGCTAATGACGAGGAGTCGCTGATGGTCGATATTGGCGATACTGCTGCGGGTGAAGGGAGTCTGCGGATTGAGGTCTGGGATGTAGATGTCGATGCCTTGGAGCTCGCACAGCGAGATGATGTCGGTGTGGTCGACGTAGGAGCGACGCTCGCCAAAGAGTAGCACGAGGTGGGGATGCTGCTCGCAGATGATTTTTTGGATCTCTTCTATCGTGGTCTCTTCTACGGGGAGCATGCCGAGGCGCACATAGGCCTGTCTCCACTGATGAGGGAAGCTCGTCCAGCGCTCTTCGAGTCCCTCCTTGGGACCGATGATGAGGATGCGGTTCTTAAACCCCTGCCCGAGCCAGGTATGGAGCTGAAGCCAGCGGAATATGTAATAGCGCAGATAGAGCAGGATAGGGATGCACACCATATTGGTCATCAACGTATGGTTAAAGACTGAGGCATGCGCCTGCCTACTCTGGTAGAAGGCGATAAAGCAAAGGCAGATCACGGTGAAGAGGAAGATCTGTCCAAGGGCGCGCTGGGGGCGCTGGAGGTTGTTCTTGCTATAGAAGCCGAGGCGTGAGAGCAAGATGGGGCAGCTGACGAGCGCGATGCCAACGATGAGCGGCAGAGTGGTAAAGAGGTTGAGGTCAACGACAGGCTGCCATCCGAACAGAGGTCCCACAATATTGGCAATCTGCGGGGAGTAGTAGGAAAAGCAAAGGATCAAGGCAAAATCAAGCATCGGGCAGAGCCGTGCGATAATTGGGCTTTGTTGAGTAGTCATGACTAGGGTGTGTGTAAGGGGTGTAGCTAGACGGGGTGGGGGCGAAGGATGAGGGATCGTTTTATACAAGGCTCATGATGCGTGCTTCGTCGAGATCGGCAGGACAGATACGTACGTGTACATAAGCTTGGGGTTCTATGAGCTCACTGAGATGACGCTCATGTTTTTGAAGAAAGGCGACAGTCTCCTTGCCATTGGGGAGCTCGGCGCGAAAGGCTAGATCGGCGATGCGCTCGATGATGCAGCAGCGCGTATAGATGTAGTGGGCGGGATAGTGGCTTTTGTGGGACATGTAAGAAGATGGGATGGAGGCTTAGAGAAAGAGCTGAAGCCCGTCTTCGACGAGTTGACGCGAGCCCTTGATGCTCTGATCAATGAGGGTAGGCGAGGTGCTGTCTTCGTCGCCCTGGTCGGTGGGTGGTGCTTCTTTTCCACCATGAGGGAGGACGGATTTCACACCGCTGTTGAAGATATTGAGCAGGTTGCTTCCTGTGCTTGTCAATTGCTTCTCAAGGACGGTCTTGAGGCGCGCGCTGAGATCTTCACGGGGAGCGTCGATGGTGCCGCTGAGATTCACCTTGACCCAGCAGTGGCCATCCTCGTCTTCTGCACTAAAGATTTGCTGCTTGATGAGGAGCTGGAAGAGGGGGATGGAGCGATGGATAGCTCTAGGCAGCGCGATGTCGAGCGTACCGCTGAGGGCTCGATGCTGCTTGATGAGGATGTAGCCCTTGATGAGGATCTTGTTCTGCGCGTGGATGACGATATCATCAATGAGCCAAGCCTTGCTAATGCCAAGTGTTGGGGAGGTGTAGGGGTAGCGTATGTTGGCACTGGCTTGATTGAAACCGATGCTGCGGTAGGGGTAGCTGTTGCCTATCTTGAGCTCGCCGATGAAGGGGAGTGCCTCGGCGCGGGCGTGGAGGAGATTCATGCTGCCGGTGAGTAGCTCGAGTCTCTCCTTTTTGCCACGTAGCTCAATGGAGGCATCGAGCTCTCCGGTGATGCGTTTTTTCCAGTCGTTGTCGAGGAGCTTGGCAATGGGTGCCTTTCTAGCACGCAGTCGGGTGAGCCAGTCGCCGGATTTGATCTTGTAGAGACCGCGTAGCTGCATATTGCCAGGCGCGAGGGAGAGTGCGGAGCTCTCGAGACGGATGCTCTCGGGGCTGATGAGGATCTTGCCTGTATCGAGCTGCGCGCGCTCCAGCCAGAAGAAGGGTGTCTCTATCGTGCCTCCTTTGAAGAGAAGCTCCCAATTCTTGTTCTTGCTATCCGTAGGGCGTGCCTGGATATGGTAGCCGTGGTAGCGGTACGCTTCATTGTTGATGACGAGCTTGGTACTCGTGTTATTGCTAGTGAAGGCGTCTATCTGCCACTTGTTAGGCATGAAGCTTGCGCTCTCTCTGCCTGCCTTGGGGAGCATCCCCTTCCACTGAAGGGTGTCGAGGTTGAGTGAGAGGTCGAGATCCTTGATGCTGGCTTCTTCGACATGGATGAGACGGCTGAAGAGGGCGAGGCGATTGAGGTCGAGTTGGAGCATCTCCAGCGAGAGCTTCTGCTGCTCGTCCTTGGATTGGAGGACGAACTCAGGGAGCGCGAGGGTGGAGCCATCAATCTGGAGATTCTTGTTGATGTCCACTTGTAGGTGCGGGCTTGTGCTGTTGATGCTGCTCACCGAATCACGGCGGAAGCTATCGCCCTCGAGGTAGCTGCTCACCATCATGTAGGCGATGCAGCAGAGCAGGAGCAGCCCCGCAAATCCGAGGATGAGGAGGATCATCCAGCGCGATTGGAGTATGCTTTTGCCCTTCTTAGAGGATTTCAGTTTGTGTCTGCTCGTTCTCGTTGCCATTTCTTCTCGGGAACTCTAGCATAATGAATCCTCTAAGCCAAGCACGTTTTTCTACATAATAGCCCTCTTTTTCACTTTGCTAATAATTGCGTTCCCTAACATTCCGTGAGAGAAAGCTTCTGCCAATGTGCGTGCCGCATCGGCTGAATGAGAGTGATGATCGTGAAGAGGCGTCTCACGAATATTTCCACTCTCACTCGGGGGACTGGTGCGATACATCTCCAGACAGCGCAGCCCGCTGGGCTCTTCTAGCCCGCGGTGGTTCAGGAAGTTATTGAGAGTTCGCACGTGAAACCAACTCTTGATCAATAGATTTCGCAGCTGATTGATCCCGCGCCACAGGTCCGGCGTGCGGGGAACGACTCGCACAGAGGCGATACCGCGTCGCGCGAGGCTCTCCACATAGGAGTGACCATGAGGGTCGCGGTGAGCTGCGTCATGCGGCAAGAAGTGCTGCTCTATTCTCCCAAAGCTCTGCTCCCACTGGGTAATATGAGAGACGAAATGATCCAGTCCCTGCTGATTGATCGCGTAGTGATCGAGCCAATAAATTTCTCCACCAATGACCTGTACGAGCCAGAGGGCGGTGTGGTCGCTGAGGCCAAGATCCCAAGAGCAATAGAGAGGAGAGTCTGCCTGATAGCCAAAGTCCACCCCAATGCGCCCCTGCTCACGCAGCTGCGAGAGCTGGCGGCCATAGATGGAGCCCTCATGCCCCGTGGTAAAGGCCTCATCGGGCGTCGAGGGGTACTCCTGCTGCATAGAGCCGCCCAATGTGTGCTCCATGCGGGCGTACCAGAGCTTTTGCTGTGGGGAGAGCTCAATATGCTCATCTTCTTGCAGAGTATGGTAGTAGAGTGCTAGTCGGTCTGGCCAGCGTGGCGTGCCTGCCAACCGGTATTCCTCATGGTCAAACCAACTGAGAAAGAAGAAGGCGAAATCTAGCTCACTGAGCTGCTCCTTTCCCCTATTCTCCATCGCCTGCCGCATCAGCTCGTAGTTCACCCCAAAGCGTCCGCCCTCATGCGTGCTCTCCAAAAAGATGCTGCCTGTCTGCGGTACTGTATTGATGCCGCCCGTGCGTATCTCCTTGGCTCGCCACGGGCTGTGTACAGAGGTATGAGCGAGCTCAGAGATGTGCAGCATCTGCATCGTACCACCGCGTAGGGTGGTGCCGATGCGGATGTCGCTACCATTGCGAAAGCTCAGACGCGAGCGGGTGTCGCTCAGCGGGCTATGCTTGCCCGATCGCAGCTGACCACTGCGTTGCTTGATAAGAGCTCCGAGCTGGGCGAGGGCGCGCTCCTCAAGGCTGGCACAAGGGGGCTCGTAGTCGAGATGCTCCCAGGCAAAGCGTATCTTGCCCAGCTTCTGCTCAGCATCGGGCAAGGTCTTGTCAATAATGCCCGCATGGTAGTTGGGCTGAAAGAGGCAACGATCGAGCATCAGGAGACTCACGAAGGTGGAGATGCCCAGCTGACGCGCCTTGAGGATAGCGTTGCGGGTGTGCATGCCGCTGTAGACGCGCAGCTGTGCCTGATTGGGGGTGAAGCGCTGCATGTGGCCCGCCTTGTTCTCTATCCAATAGAGGTGATACAGGCGCCAGAGCTGGTCATTGAGACGACCGTGGAGGGGGGAGGAGCTGGTCATAGGAGGGAGTGGGGTTAATTCTCTTCTTGCTCAGCGCGCTTTTGAGCTTCTCTCCTGCGCTTCATCCAGTCGAGAGGCAAGTGCTTATTGTCCTTGTACTTCTCTTTGAGATTACGATTATCCTTTTCGATAACGTATTGGGGATCTTTATCCGCATTAATAATCCCGCGGGCTATCGCCTCGCGGCGCTGCTTCATGGAGGCGGTGAACTGGCGCTCCATGAGATCCATGATGTCGAGGCGCAGATGCTTCACCCCATTATCCTTGCGCTCGATGCGCTGCAGCAGTTTCTTGAGATTGTTGTACGCGGGGCGCTTCTGCTCGCCGTACTGGATCTGAGCGAGGTTATAGCAGATATTGAGCAGGGTGAGCTGCCCCATGGTGAGCTGCTCAAAGCTCTTTTTTGACAGATCATAGCCCAGCCCCGTATCCTCATAGAGGGACACGAGCAGATCCTCGACATCGACCTCGCCGCGCCGCAGTCTGAGGGAGAAATCCTCCGACTCGATCTCATCATAGAGGCGTTGGATATGATACTGCGCCGTGCCGCGGAGCGCCGTAGCATGGGTATTCGCACTAAAGCCTTTCGCCTCGCGGAATTCATAGTAATTGAGATTCGTATAGAGATCATCCGCCTCCTTGGGGTTGAAAACACGACCTCGATCACCAGAATAAACGCCATTGCGCACCTGTACCACATAAGGCGAGCGCATGGTGGGGGTGCTCTGGCGGCTACTCCCTGGCATGAGGCGCAGCGTGTGACCGGGGAAGTGATCGTTGCGATAGATGCTCGCGTGCTGCAGCGAGCTCATGTCGATGCTCTCATCGAGGGGGTCGAAGGTGAGCCCCATGTATTTGTACTTTCCTCCGCCACCCATCTGGATGCGGTCTTGGATTTCCTTGATATAGGGCTGTATGGAGGAGAGGGGGCGCTGCTCCTTCCAATGCTCGCCGAGCCCCTTTGGCTTGGCAGCTCCGTAGCCGTAGCGTTGCCCCTGCCACCAGATGCCTTTCTCATTGTGGACTGGAGCGTAGGAGTTGAGCAGGCGCAGATCGTGCAGCAGCCGGAGGGAGGGCAAGACGCGCGCGTCCTGCAGCATCTGACTGGGGAGCTTGACCTCACCGCTATAGCGGTAACCATCACTCGTCACATAGGGAATTTGCCACCCTATAGGGCGGGTATAGGTGATATCGAGCAACGGGGGCGCGTGCGAGCCATCGACGAGCTCGAGGCTAATAAAGCGCTCATTAGAGTTGGGCGCGAGGCTGATGTTGTGCAGCTCAGGATACTGCTGGAGGACATCATCGAGGGTGTGTAGAGCCCGACCGAGATGCTCGGGTGACGCGTAGATCTCCATGCGATCCTCAAACATATGGTAGCTATCGACGAGCTGTCTGTGCAGGGCAACCTGACGGCGGGGGCTCACGCGCTGCCACTTCTCTGCGGGCTTGGTGAGCAGCTGCCAGAGCTCGTCGTTCTGGGAGTAGTTAATATTATCCCCTCCATAGTAATGACTCCATGAGCGCTCGGCGTTTTCGGCCTTGTCGAGCCCGAGTGAGGAGGTGATAAACGGCATGAGCGGGCTTTTCTCGATCTGGCGGCGCATCTTGCGCAGCTTGGTAAAGAGCCCGATGCGCTGTTGGATCTTTGTCGCGGCTTGGCGATTGCTCCACTGGAGCAGCTTGACACGACTCCCTCCGAGCTTGATGTGCTGGCCTTGGTTGATGTCATCCTCGGCAGGGGCTAGCGGGATGAGGCGCAGCCATGTCTTGAAACTCTCGGGCAGGGGATGATCATCAGCGGTGGCGAAAAGGTAGTCCGTAGAGAGGGTGGAGAGGATGTGGGCGACGTTCTCCGAGACACGCTGCCGTCTCGACATCTTGGCATGCTTGTTGGGATCAAGTATCTGGGTGGAGTTGTTGAGCGGGTGGACTTCGGGGTCACTGAGTAGTGCGCGGACGCGTGACCAGCTGGAGACGAGCCCGAGATGCTCGAGCTCCATGATGAGGTCCTTTGACTTGGTCATCTTGGTATTAAGGAGGTTTTTCCAATAGGCATGGGCACGCGCCTTGAGCAGCGCATAGGGGGTGGTCGCCGAGAGCTCATCAATACGGAACTCCTTGACCCCCTGCTTAGAATGATCTACAGGGGTAAAGTTCAGCACATGCAGCGAGTCCGCCTTGCTAATCCGGCGCTTATTGTGGACATAGTTGAGACCTGGGAGCCCAGAGGCGGTGGCCTTGACATGATGGACGTAGAGGTCTTGGAAGGCGAGGCGCCCGACGATGTCAAAGTTGCTGTAGGGCTTTTGCGACTCATTGATGTAGTCTTGCACACGGTAGCTGCCATCTGTCATGAGCTCGCGCTGTTTGTCCATGACGGATTCGCCTAGCGGGCGGAAGAGGGACAGCGTGCTCATACTCAGATCCGCAACGACTTGTTGCTTGGTATGATGCCAGCGCGTGGGTGAGCCATCGGGGAGGCGCGTGCGCCAGTATGTTGCGCCGTCGGTTCCCTCGGAGGACTCGAGTGAGAAGCCCGTGAGCTGCTCGTAGAGCTTGAATTGCTGCTGCTGGCGCTTTTGATTCTTCCTGAGGTTCGACTTCGCCTTCACCTGATTGATACTGTCGATGTAAGTTTTGGAGAACTCGGTGCCCGTCAGCCCCAGCTCTCGCTGCAGCAGCGTGGCGTAGGCCTCAATGGGCGTCTGCCCTCGACCAAGCAAGCGGTGAAAGTCGTCCATCTGCGGTAGCATCTCATAGAGGAAATCTACGCTGCGCTCCATGCCAAAGACGAGCTCACAGGCTTGGAAGAACTCAGGGGGCAGCTTGCTTCGCTCTCGCTGCGCCTGCGTCATGCGCGAGTATGCCACCATATCACTATAATGCTCCAGTCGCGCCTTCTTTGCCCACGGGGTGGAGATGGATTCATTGCGGAAATGGCGGTAATGCTGCGTCATCGCACGGCGTATGGACTCCGAGCTCTCTTGGCGTGAGGCACCCTGAGCGCGAGAGATGACCTCCAAGGCGATGCGGTCGAGGAAGCGCTGGCGCTTCATCTCACGTCTCCCTATCTCGGCGGAGGGATTGCCCGCCTTGCGCAGGAGGTACTCGGGACTACTCAGGAAGAGAGTGTGGAGATAGGACATGTCCTGCACCTCCGCGACACGATCATGCAGCAGGACGCGGCGACGCTGCTCGGCCTGCGGGGAGTAGAAGCCACGCAGCAATGACAGCGGGACGATGGGCTCTTTGCTAGAATATTCTGCGAGGTTGCGCTCGTGACGCTCGCGCAGCTTGTTGAATATATAATTCATGCGTAGAGGGTGACTCTCCTGCTGCATGCTGGGGGGCAGCAGGCGGTCGAGGTTGGAGCGTCTCCAGAGGTAATCCCAGACCTCGAGTACCTGTCCGATACGGCGGCGGCTGCCCTTGAGATGCTCCGTCCCGTGCTTTTTGCTAAGGGCGTCGAACTGGGCGTCCGTCTCGATGGGCTGGAGCTGCTCTTGGACATGAGGGAGATCTCGCGCCTCACCTTTCAGATCCAAGAAGTCGCGTACGTCGTCCTCTGTCTTAAAGCCCTTGAAATAGTCCGTATTGAGGAGCTTGAGCGATTGCAGTGCCTGCTTCAAAAAGGAGAGTCCTCCCCAATGGGGGCTCTGCTGGAGGGCGTGTTGGAGTTTTTTGTTGGCGAGTAGCATATTATCTTCGTTGACGATATCGGCGACGTCTTTTTCGGGGACCCCCCACGCGTGCATGACGAGGGTATTGTTTTTTAGATCGCGTGCTTGTTCGAAATGGTGGAGCTGCGCGCGCCCTGCGCCAATGAGGAGATAGGGGAGGGTGAGGGCGGCCTCGCGGAGGTTTTGCTCGATGTCGGTGAGCGAGCTGCCGTAGCTCTTCCAATCAATGTTGGAGTTGGTCTGATCGATGTAGGAGCTCGCCTCATGGAGGGCGAGGTCGGCGCTGCTCCCTGCCTTTTGCTCGATGAGCATCCTCGTCGTTTCAGCGGTGAGGATACCTCCGCTGCGCAGACCCGCGAGGGTGTAGCTGCGTGCCCCCTGCCCACGCGCCTTCATGAACTGAGAGAGCATTTTTTCAATAATAGGCTGGCTCCTACGCGCAAAGCCATAGGAGATGGCTTCTTGAATACCTGCACCGACGACACCTGCTGCGGTTTGGAGTGAGATATTGCCCTCGGCATTGCGCTCACGCGCAACGGAGATTGATGAGCCTATACCGCTGCCGGTGAGTCCTACCCATGCGCCCACACCGCCAAAGCCCATGTACGCGCTCGGGGCGATGCCCGCCATGTCAATCATAAATTGCTCCCCCAGTGAAGCGTCCTCTGGGATGTAGAGAGGAGCGACCTGCTGCTGGGCGAAGTTGCGTATCTCATGGGCGACGCGAGCGCGCAGGTCGACATTCTGCGCCTTGCCCTGAAGATCGCTATCCAGTGTGTCGTCCACGGCGTAGCCGACGGTGTTGAGAGCTCCTGAGCTGAGGTGCATGGCACCGAGTCCGAGGTCAAAGCCGATATTGGTCGCGCCGCGCTTGGCGGAGCGCAGCATGCGGGAGGTGAGTCCTTCTTGCTCAGGGCTGCGTTGTCGCTGACGCTTGCGGCGTTCTTGGAGGCAGAGATGGTAGACGAGTTGGCGATCTTCGCGGCTGAGCTTGCGCAGCTGGGAGGCGGCGCGCTGTGCACTGCCGGCGCTGTCAACGATCTGCTCGGGGCTAAAGATGCGATGCTCGGCGGCGACCATACCTTCGATGCCCTCAGAGAGGGTCTGCGCGATGGGGAGGAGTTTTTCACGTTGTGCATACCCCTTGTTGATGGCCTCTTGGGCGAAGCGCTCGATGATGGCGTGCTTGCTGGGGTGGACTTTTTCTTTTTGCTTGGCGAGCGTCTGCTGCCATGCCTCGGAGTCTCCCGAGAGTAGACCTTGTTCATACCCCTTGGCAAAAAGTTCTTTGGAGTAGTCCTCGTAGTCGTACTTGAGCTGCTCCTCACTCAGTGCATAAAAGAGCTCCTCCTCATCAGCGGCGATGAGACGCCCCTGGCTGAGATTGGCGCGGATATCTGTCCAGTCGTGGCGGATCTGATGGCGGCTGTATTTGAGATGGTCAGCCACCCATGATTGATTGATGGTACGCAGGAGACGCTCTTCGCGCTCCTCGGGGGTGATTTTTTTGCCGACGACATCAGCAGTGATGCGGATGCGCTCGGGGATGCTGGCGATGGAGCCAGTGAGGATGCCACCCCAGTGACCGCGTATATCGGAGCTGTAGGCAAAGCGGTCTAGCCTGCGCTTCATCTCGTCGCCGCTGAGCTCGCCTTCTTGGAGCACGACACCATAGACCTTGTTGGGATCGGGGAGCTGCCCCTCAGGGAGAGGCTGATTGGCAGGGTCATCGGGGTTATAAAAGTGCGAGCGCTGCTGAGCGATGTTCAGGG
>CAYJLP010000064.1:0-13019 GCA_964371115.1 uncultured Akkermansia sp.
GCGCACACCTGCGGTGCGCCCGAAGGGGTTCCACCCCTTCACCCCGCAAGGGGCTAGCCCCTTGACCCCACTGGGCTCTGCCCAGACCCGCTGGCGAACGATCGCCAGAGATCGCTTAAGGTCTAGACCTTAAGAATCCAAGATGCTTCGCATCTTCCCCCAAAAGAGAGCTCTGCGGTGAAGCAGAGTCATACAACAAGCTGCTCACGGTGACGACACGATTGCTCGCATCACTCTGCCGCGCGAGGGCGTTGTCATACTCAGCATAGATGACCGCCGCCCCATGGAGGCGAGGAGACGTGCGGCGTAGGCGGTGGTGCCAGCGGTGCCATATTCGAGGACGAGTAGGCCGCCGATCTGAAGCAGTGTCCAGAGGATGCCCATGCGGTCGGAGGGTGTGGGAAGGAAGCGGGTGAGGCTCATGGGGTCTTTATTCTATGGTGAGGGTGTGGGATGGAGATGCTGGCATCTCCTTGGCAGGCGGCCTCGACGAGGCGACGCCCTTCGCGCTCATCGTCGCCTTTGAAATGGCAGGTGGAGATGAGCATGACGGGGATGTTGTATTGCTGCTGGATGTCCTCGACGAGCGTGTGGAAGTCGTCACCGACGATTTCGACAACACAGGTGGTCATGAGGAAGAGCTGCTGAGGATGCGTGAGCGTGAGTAACTCGTGGATGGCGCTTTCTACCTTGTCCACGCTGCCAAAGGTGACGTCGTGGTTGTCGAGGATGACGGAGTAGCAATGATCACCCTGCCCCTTGAGCGTGAGGGTGGCTTTGGTGTAGTAGCTGCATTCTTCTGTACCGATGATGAGGGTGGCAGCATGGGGGATGCGGCTGGCGGTGGCGCAGGCTCCCATGAGGGGGCAGCGGGTGTAGCAGCCGCCGTGCAGGGCGTGCTGATGCGGTGATAGGAGATGGATGAGTCGGGAGATCATGGGATGAGGGCTTGGGTTTTAGCTCTCGCTGCTGCGGGCGAGGATGCGCTCGGCGAGCTCGTTGTACTCCGCGATCATGGAGGAGTCTTTCTTGTGCTCAAAGACGGTGCCACCGGCATGCTCCACCTCTTGGATATCGCCGCAGCGGGGGATCTGCTTGACGATGTCGGTGCCCATCTCGTCGCAGGCACGCTGGACGATGTCTCGCTCGTTGGCGATGTTTTTTGAGTTCAGGATCAGTCCTTTGAATTGGGCGTAGGATCGTTTTTCAAAGTTCTTGATCGCGCGTGAGATGTTGTCCGCCGCGTAGAGTGCCATCATCTCGCCTGAGGAGACGATGAAGACCTCCTTCGCGTAGCCATCGCGTATGGGCATGGCGAAGCCGCCGCAGACGACGTCGCCGAGTACATCATAGATCACGATGTCAGGCTTGTATTCTTCAAAGGCCCTCAGAGCCGCGAGTTTTTCGAAGGCAGTGATAATGCCGCGACCCGCGCAGCCTATGCCCGGTGTCGGTCCGCCCGCCTCGACGCAGAGCACGCCTGCGAAGCCCTCAAAGACGACGTCGCGCAGCTGCAGCTCGCGTCCCTTCTCCTTGAGCTGGTCGAGGACGGAGGGGATGATCTGTCCGCCCATGAGGTTTTTTGTCGAGTCAGACTTGGGGTCACAGCCGATTTGCATGACGCGGTAGCCCTTGAGGGCGAGGGCGACTGATAGATGGGAGGTCGTGGTGGATTTGCCTATGCCTCCCTTGCCGTAGATGGCGATGGTTCTCATTTGTTCTCGAATAATTCGTTGATTGTTGCTAAGATTCTGACGAGATGCGCGGCATCCTCGCCACCCAGCTGCTCTAGCAGGGAGGAGAATCGCGCATAGCGTCGCTGTTCGCTGATGGTCAGGATACGTGCTCCCTCCTCTGTCAGGGAGAGCAGCTTCGCGCGCTTGTCCGTGGGAGAGGGCTCTTTGAGCAGATAGCCCTTCTTGATGAGGCGATCAATCAAGAGCGTCGCAGTGGGCTGCGAGAGCCCCAGCACCTGACAGAGCTCGACTGAGGTGGGCTTCTTGCCATCCTCAAGACTGTGCTCACGTACCAGACGCATCAAGGCGTGCTCACCGCCGTGGAGGAAGCCTGCTTCCCCCGACTTGGCCTTTTTGATACGATGCAGATGGCGCTTGAGGCGCTCGATCTCTGCATCGAGTTTATGAGTTAGATCTGACATAATAGAATACTTAGGTCACCTAAGTAGTTTTACTTTACTCCTACGAACGACATCGAGCAAGCAAAAAATGATGCATGCGTGCAGTTAAAAAGAAAATTTCTTTTTTCTGCCATCATCATTCAACAAAAGTTCGAATCCGAGCGTCGAATAAAACAGATACTTAGTACTCCTAAGCATCATCAATCCCACCCATGACAAGCTAACAACTCGTCACGACAACGCGGTGAATTAGAATCAAGAACTATGTCCAAATCCCACATCCTCGCCCTGACTCTGGCGCTCATCAGCCCCAGCCTGACCACAGCCTCCCCCGTCACTCCACCCACTCGCGAGACGCAGATGCTCGTGGAGCACAACAAGGAATTCCGCAAAGAAATCATCCAAGTCGCCCCTGATGTCTACGTCGCCACCGGCTACGATGTCTCCAACCAGACCATGATCGTGGGAGACGACGGCGTGATCCTCATCGACGTAGGCATGATCCCCGCCATCGCTGAAGAAGTCTACGCCGAATTCCGCAAGATCACCGACAAGCCCATCAAGGCCATCATCCTCACCCACGGACACGGAGACCACACCCAAGGCATGCCCGCCTACCTCAAAGACGCGACGACCAAGCCCCAGATCTGGGCGGCGGAGAACTTTGGCGTCGAAGACATCGCCCCACGCGAAGTCGGACTCAAGAACCCCCGCGCCTACCGCCAATCTGGCATGGCACTCCCCCCCGAGGAGCGCATCAACAACGGCATCGCCCGCGCCGTCTACCCTGGAGGCAAGTACAAGAAAAACAACAAGGAGGGCGCTGGCAGTATCTTCGCCCCCTTCTCCAAGGACATGATCACCCACCGCGTCAGCGAGCCACGCCAGAGCATCACCGTGTCCGGCATCACCCTCGATCTCATCCGCGCCGACGGTGAGACCGCCGACCACCTCGTCGTCTGGTACCCTGAGAAAAAAATCCTCATGCCCGGCGACCTCTATTACAAATCCTTCCCCAACCTCTACGCCATCCGCGGAGGCATCTACCGCGATGTACGCCAGTGGATCAAATCACTAGACATGATGATAGACCTGAAGGCTAACACCATGGTCATGGGACACACCCGCCCCATCACAGGAGCCGCTGAGGTCAAACGCTCGCTGAGCCAATACCGCGACGCTATCGCCTTCGTCTTTGAGAAAACCATCGAAGGCATCAACAAAGGCCTCACCCCCGACGAACTCGTCGCCTACGTCCAGCTCCCCGAGAGCCTCGCCAGCGACCCCCAGCTCACCCAATACTACGGACGCGTCGAATGGGCCGTGCGCGCCATCTACAGCGGCTACCTCGGCTGGTTTGACGGCAACCCCACCACACTGCGCCCGCTGAGTGCCAAAACCGAGGCTGAGAAATGGGCAGCCCTCCTCGGCGGCGTGGACAAGCTCGCCGCCGCTGCCCAGCAAGCCCTCACAGATCGAGAATACCAATGGGCTGCTGAGCTCAGCGACCGCCTCCTCGCCATCGACCCCACGAATCAACACTACCGCAGCCTCAAAGCTGATGCCCTCTACCAGCTCGGCGAGCACACCGAAACCGCCACCGGCCGCAACTACTACAAAACCGTCGCCCAAGAACTACGCGCCCAACAATAAACTCTCCACCAATATGAACACCCAGGCCATCCTATCCACCCTCGCCACAGGCGCGCTCCTCACGAGCAGCCCCAGCCTCTACGCCGCCGCTCCCCAGCAGCCAGCCACGCCGCCCAGCGTGCTGCTCTTCGTCGTCGACGACCTCGGCTACTCCGACCTCGCCCCCTTTGGCGGCGAGATCCACACCCCGCACATCCAGCAACTCGCCAACCGAGGCGTCATCTACAACAACTTCCACGCCTCCTCCTTTAGCGCGCCCACCCGCGCCATGCTCCTCACCGGAGTCGACAACCACCAGTCAGGCTTTGGCAACATGCCCGACTTCCAATCGGAGAACCAATACGGCAAGCCCGCCTACTACGGCTACCTCAACAGCCACGTCAAGCCCCTCCCCCTCCTGCTGCGTGAGAACAACTACCACACCTTCATGACAGGCAAGTGGCACCTCGGAGAAATGCCTGAGAAATGGCCCGTGGGTGTCGGCTTTGACAAGAGCTTTGCCATGCTGGCGGGCGGCAGCTCGCACTTCCACAAAGTCATGCCTCCCATGGAGAGCGCCACGCACTGCACCTACTACGTCGACGGCGATCAGAAAGTAGGCACCCTGGATGAGGACTTCTACTCCACGCGCGCCTACGCCGACCGCATCATCGACTACATCAAGCACAGCCCCGCGGGCATGTTCTTATTGAGCTGAACTGACGCCCTTCGGAGGCTTACGCCTCCTCGCTACCGTGGGCGCACACCTACGGTGCGCCCGAAGGGGCTAGCCCCTTAACCCCACTGGCGAACGATCGCCAGAGATCGCTTAAGGTCTATCCTCATCACCTTCGCTTCGCTCAGGCCGGGCAGGAAGTGTCCTGCCCTTTCTTTGTCTCATTTTGGCATGCAAAATGGCTTAAGAATCCATCGACTTGACACGGCTTTTTCCTATTCAACCGCTGCTCATAACCCCCAAAAAAAATCCCCCTCCTTCCGCATTCGCAAAAGGAGGAGGATTCCAGTATATATAAAACTGCAAGGACAGCTTACATGCCCATGATCTCGTAGCCGCCATCCACATAGATGACCTGCCCCGTGATGCTAGCTGCACCATCGCTCGCAAGGAACGTCGCCGTAGCGCCCAGCTCCTCCAGCGTGCAGGAACGCTGCAAGGGGCAACGCTCTTCATAAACCTTGAACATCGTCGAGAAGCCACCAACACCACGCGCTGCGAGCGTCTGAACAGGTCCCGCCGAAATGCAGTTCACGCGAATGGGTGCCTCACGACGACCCAGCGAATACGCCAGATACTTGCTGCTCGTCTCCAGAGCCGCCTTCGAAACAGCCATGAGGTTGTAGTTCGGCACGACCTTCTGACTCGCGTAGTAGCTCAGAGCTGTGATCGAACCTCCCTCCGTCATAAAGGGAGCAACACCACGCGCCAGCGCGATCAGCGAATAAGCCGATACCTCGAGCGACGTGCGGAACGCATCACGTGGGATCTCAGAGAAATCACCACCCAGCGAGCCCTCAGCCTTGGGAGCAAAGGCGATCGCATGCAGCAGCATGTCCACGCGTGGCGTGTGCTGCGCGACAAAGGCGAAGAAGTTTGCAATGGATTCATCGCAGCTCACATCGAGGTCACAGATAGGAGCATCCGCGCCAAAGTTTTCCTGCACGAGCTTGATGACGCCGTCCTTGAGACGCTCGCCTTGATAGTTAAAGATGAGCGTGGCACCAGCGTCATGCCATGCCTTGGCGATGCCAAAGGCGATGCTGCGCTTGTTTGCGATGCCGGTGACGATACCGACCTTTCCTTCGAGGGGTTTTGCAAGTGACATAGTGTATTACTTAGGGATTGATAGTAAGGGAAAATTAAAACGTGGTGAACTCCTGCGCAATAATACGCGCATAGGTCTGGCTCATGCTCACGCCGACCGTCTCCATGTGCGAGATCTGCTTGTGAATCTCCTCTGGAGTCAGGTCAGCCGAATTCGGCACATACTTGAGGCGGAAGTAGACAAATCCACCCTCCAGATCAACCAGCAACTGTCCCTCCGTGATGTTCGCATTGAGCGTGAGCAGCAGCATGCTGAGCTCTTGGCGCTCCTCCTCAATCACACGCAGGGCAAAGTGCGCATCAAAGACAAGAGAGGCTGGCTCCTCCAGCTCGGTGAACATGAAGGTACAGGGCATGCCTGTGTCGGTAGTAGGGAGATAAGCAAGCCCGATGCGCTGACTCCCCTCACCCATGGTGATCCATTCATAATCTTCGTTGTGGAGGATGAGGTATTGGCGTACTTGGGCGAGGAGATTGAGTTGATTCGACATGAGAAAACGTTTGTTAGATGTTAGTATGTTCCATCTACGATGATGAAACTAGAGTACACCTTGGCAGATGCCTAGTCAAGAAAATCTATGGGAGAAAATCTAGACAAAATGAGATCAAGCGGGCTGATCAGGTGTCCACTCGACGCGGTTCTCGGGCTTCCAGAGCTCTTCCAGACCGTAGAACTCACGCACCTCGCCTGCCATCACATGGATCATGACATCGATGTAGTCGAGCACCGACCAGAGAGCCTGAGGGGTGCGCTCGGCGTAGACAGCGTCAATCTTGTGATTCTCATAGATTTCTTTGTCAATATCGCGCAGGATCGCGCGCAGGTGGGGGACGGAGGTCGCGGTGCAGACCACGGCAAAATCAGTGATGGTGGAGCTGCCGCGCAGGTCGTAGATCTCAATCTGGGTCGCCTTGGTATCACAGGCGATCTGAGCGCAGGCAAAAGCTAGTTCTTGGCTATTCATGGGTGATGATATAAAGTATACTGTATGAGGTGAGATCATAAGGACTTTGAGCTGCAATGTCAAGATTTCTCTCTCGCACGCAGCGATTGCTTCTGACCCGCGCGACAAGCACGCATCTCACCTATCTAACAATCAATACCTCCTATTGTAAGTTAGATCTAACTAACACAACGACTTGACAGAGGCACCTGGATACATTATGATAAGGAAGGCAATGACTGCCACAGGCACGATGCCACGCAACCTCACATGCTGAAATGATCAACCATCTCTTTAAAGCCGCTCTCATCGCACTCCCGCTACTCATCACCTCCTGCTCCCCTGATGGTCGAGGGAAAGACAAAGAGGGAAAAATCAGCGTCATCGCCGCCTCTTTTCCTGAATATGACTGGGTACGCCAGATCGCGGGTGAGCAGAGCGAACGCTTTGATCTACAACTGCTCATTGACAAGGGCCACGACCTGCATAGCTTCACCCCCACCGTCGCTGACATCGCCGACATCGCCCAAGCTGACTTGCTCATCCACAATGGAGGTATCTCCGACTCATGGGTGAGCGATGTCCAACGCCAAGCGGGCAACAAAGACCTGCGCCGCATCAGCCTCATGCAGACGCTCAAGGAGAAGGGCGCGACATTCGCCAGCTCTGGCTGCAATCATGACCATGACCACGGGCACGGGCACACATGCGGCAGCGGCTGCACCCACAACCATGAGCACGGTGAGAGCTGCAATCACGGAGCCGGCTCCACGCCTGCCTCGGGGCTCGTCGAGGGAGACGAGCACATTTGGCTCTCCCTGCGCCATGCCATCATCGCCTGTGAGCGCATCGAAGACGAGCTCTCCGCACTCGACCCTACCAACGCCGACGAATACGAGACCAACAAGCAGCGCTACATCACCCAGCTCAAGGCTCTCGATGAGCAGTACAAAGCCCTCATCGCCGCCGCCCCTCGCGACAGCATCATCATCTGTGACCGCTTCCCCTTCCGCTACCTGCTGCGCGACTACGGCATCAAGCATCTGGCGGCCTTTGACGGCTGCTCGGCGGAGTCCGAAGCCAGCTTCCAGACCATCGCCATGCTCAGCGAGCAACTCAAGCAGCGCCAGTATCCCGCCATCTTCATCATCCAAGGCGGGCTCCAATCCCTCGCAGACACTGTCATCAAGAACAGCGGTCGCCCCCAGACAGGCATCCTCCATCTCAACGCCATGCAAGCCGTCAAAAAGCCTCAGGAGAGCAGCTACATGGGCATGATGAAGCAGAATCTCCAAACCCTCCACCAAGGCCTCAGCCAATCCTAGACAATAGACGCCACCCGCCCATGGAGATCCACTGTCAACACCTCGCCCTCGGCTACAACAAGCACGTGCTGCACCGCAACGTCAACTTCACCATCCCCAGCGGCTCCTACACCGCCATCGTCGGGGACAATGGCGTGGGCAAGAGCACGCTGATCAAGACCATCCTCGGACTCATCCCACCACTTGATGGAGGCATCGAGCTCGGCGAAGGGCTGAAGAACTCCGACATCGGCTACCTGCCCCAGCAGTCACAGGCGCAGAAAGACTTCCCCGCCAGCGTGCGCGAAGTCGTCCTCTCGGGCTGCCTGAACAAGATGGGCTGGCGTCCCTTTTACAACAAAGCGGAGAAGGCGCGCATGCACGAAATGCTCGGCAAGCTCGGCATCAGAGAGCTCGCCGAGAGAAGCTACAGCGAGCTCTCTGGCGGACAGCAGCAACGCGTCCTGCTCGCGCGCGCCCTCTGTGCAACCAGCAAGGCCATCCTCCTCGACGAGCCGACGGCGAGTCTTGATAGCCACACGCGCATCGAGTTCTACCGCCTGATCAAATCGCTGAATGAAGAGGGTATCACCATCATCATCATCACCCATCATCTCGAGCAGATCAGGGAGGATGTCGACCTCGTCATCTGCCTCGATCACTGCGGGGTGAACTGCCATACAGCTGAAGACTACCACCTCCTCAACGCGAACTCATGAACGACCTACTCCTCTACCTCTCCTTCCCCTTTGTGCAGTATGCCCTCATCGTCGGCGTACTCGTCGCGCTCTGCTCTTCACTTCTGGGGGCGACGCTCGTGCTCAAGCGTCTCTCCTATATAGGGGATGGACTCTCACACATCGCCTTTGGTGCGATTGCGATTGCGAGCGTGATGGATCTGACGAATGCGACGGCACTCGTTTTCCCTGTGACGGCCTTGGCGGCTATCTTTTTGCTCTGCATGGGGCGGCATACGAAGATACACGGGGACGCGGCCATTGCGATGATGTCGGTGGGGTCGCTAGCGGTGGGTTATCTATTACTCAATGTCTTCTCGGTCTCGACGAACGTCTCGGGGGATGTGTGTACCACGCTCTTTGGGGCGACGTCCATCTTGACGCTGACGGAGGGGGATGTGCAGATGAGCCTCATGCTCTCGTTACTGGTGATGGGGATCTTTGTGATCTTTTATCATCGCATCTTTTCGGTCACCTTTGATGAGACCTTTGCGCGAGCGACAGGGGTGCGCGTGGGGCTGTATAATTTTTTGATCGCGGTGACGATTGCGGCGGTGATCGTCGTGGCGATGAACTTGGTGGGCTCGCTGTTGATTAGCGCGTTGGTGGTGTTTCCTGCCTTGTCGGCGATGCGACTGGCGCAGCATTATCGTGGAGTGATTATCCTCTCGGTGGTGATCTCGGTGATCTGTGCGCTGGTGGGGATGCTGCTGTCTATCATGTACGCGACGCCTGTGGGGAGCACGATCGTGGTGATGAATATGCTGGTGTTTTTTGTGAGCGTGGCGAAGGCGACCTTGCAGTGGAAGCGCGGATAAGGGTGGCACTACCCAAGCACGACACATCCTGTGGTGTCCAGAAGAGTTCAACTCCTTTGGCGCGGTCTGGAGCGCGTAGTGCCAGACCGCGCCAAAGGGACAGTGGTCCCTCTGGACGCCTGGCGATGCTGCGCATCGCTAGTGTCGCCCCCATATAGCTCCACCGCGAAAATCAAAACGGAGCAGCTCTCTCAAGCTGCTCCGTGCAAAAATCTCGCTTTTCTTAGCTCAGGCTCTCAGTCGGCGAGAGCAAATCCTGCGGTACTGGTGGCGGTACATCGCGTCTCGGTGGATCCGCCATCTCACCCGTTTCCAACAGTTCCTTGATCTGGTCACCGCTCAGTGATTCAAACTCCATGAGCTTATCCGCAATCAGCAAGAGGCGCTCACGCGAATCTCTCAGGATAGCCTGCGATCTCGCGTAGTTCTCCTCCACGATGCGCTGGATTTCCTCATCAATGGTCTGTGCCGTGCGCTCAGAGAAGTTTCTCGATGAATGCGCGATATCACGTGCCAAGAAGACTTCCCCATGGTTCGAGCCATATTCTACAGGTCCGAGTTTCTCACTCATACCGTAGACGCAGACCATCTTGCGCGCGATGTCTGTCGCGCTCTTGATGTCTCCACGTGCTCCACCCGAGATATCGCCAAAGATGACTTCCTCAGCCACTCGTCCGCCCATGGCGACGACGATGTAGTCGAGCAGCTCGCTCTTGTGCTCGCTGTGCTTGTCTTCCTCAGGCAGCATCATGGTAACACCCAGTGCAGGACCGCGTGGGATGATGGTGACCTTGTGCAGTGGCAGTGTCTGGCTCAGCGGGGTCTTGAGTAGGCAGATGGCGTGTCCAGCCTCGTGGATGGCGGTCATGTACTTGTCCTTGTCCGTGAGCTCCAAGGAGCGGCGCTCTCGTCCCCAACGTACTTTCTCGCGGGCTTCTTCGAGATCACTCTGCTCGACTTGCTTCTTGTTGAGTCGCGCAGCGATGAGGGCAGCTTCGTTGACGAGGTTCGCCAGCTCAGCTCCCGAGAAGCCTGTGGTGGCACGGGCGATGGGGTTGAGATCCACCGTGGGATCCATCTTGACCTTGCGCACATGCACGCGCAGGATCTGCTCGCGTCCTGCCGCATCGGGCAGGTTCACGACCACCTGACGGTCAAAGCGACCGGGGCGCAGGAGTGCGGGGTCGAGGACGTCGACGCGGTTCGTCGCGGCGATGACGATGACGTTCTCATTCGCGGTAAAGCCATCCATCTCAACGAGCATCGCATTGAGTGTCTGCTCACGCTCATCATGTCCACCACCGACGCCGTGTCCGCGATGGCGACCGACGGCATCAATTTCATCAATGAAGATGAGGCAGGGTGAGTGGCGCTTTGCCTCGGTAAACATGTCGCGTACGCGGCTAGCGCCCACACCGACGAACATTTCCACAAAGTCAGAGCCCGAGATGGTGAAGAAGGGGACGTCCGCCTCACCTGCGATCGCGCGTGCGAGCAGGGTCTTGCCCGTACCAGGGGAGCCTACCATGAGGATGCCCTTGGGGATGGTACCGCCGATGTCTTGGAACTTTTGCGGGTTGCGGAGGAACTCCACGATTTCCCATACTTCTTCCTTCGCCTCGGAGACACCAGCGACGTCCTTGAAGGTGACGCGGTTTTTCTTCGGATCAAGGAGGCGAGCGCGGCTCTTGGCGAACTTCATCGCCGCATTAGGTCCTCCGCTCTGTGCGCGGAAGATGAAGAAGAAGAGCAACAGGATAATGGCAACGGGCAGCAGATTGATAAACAAGGAGAACCACATGTTGCTATCCACCTTGTACTGCGCGCGTGAGCCGAGGAGATTCTGTACCTTCTGACCCTCAAACTCGATGGAGAAGATAACCTCAACGGGCGTGACGTTCTGTCGGTCTACCTTGCCCGTGGGAATCTTGCGATAGGAGGCGACGAGCACCGCCTTGTCGCCATGCTCGTAGATGACGGGAGCATCGGAGCCTTCGAGGAGGATGCGGCCTTCTTCACCAAAGCGGAAGAGCTCTTCGCTGGATTTCAAGGTCTTGCCAATACCTTCTACGGGGGCAGGACTATCGAGAGTCTTGGTGATGCCGTAGCGGTTGAATTGCTCGGTGATCTTGTTGTCAGGGGTGAAGGGGAGGTTGAACTTGACGTACTCAGCCTTCGGAGGGGTGGTGTAGCGATGAGCCTTGATGACGCCTTCCTTGCCGCCACTATCGGTGGTGACAGTGATGGGGAAGCGATTTTGGCTGTTTTGCACAATGGTACCTTCGCGGTAGAGGTCGGTGAACTCGACGAGCTTCATTTGCTTGCCTGTGCCACCGACGCCGTCACCAAAACCGAAGGCGATGTAGAGAATGACACCTATGATGCTCAGCAGAATCAGCAGACCCCAATTGGTCTGTTTCGGCGGATTTGGAGAGTTTTTGGGCGGGTCAGGAGGGGATTGGGACATGGATGTTTAAACGATGATATGGGAGAGATATTATAGAAATAGACGCTTGGTGGCAATCATTTCTTAAGACATGGAGATAATACTTTTTGTCAGCGAGACGCGATGCGGCGCGAGTCACGCGCCGCATCATTCATAGTTAATTATTTACACCGTATAATAAAGAGCAGTCATCTAGTATTAGATTGTATGCCCCATACGCTCACGCTTTGTAGCGAGGTAGTGTATATTGCCATCATGCGGACAGGAGGCGATGGTGATCTGCTCGGCGACGGTGATACCATTGCTCTCCATACCCTCGATCTTGGCGGGATTGTTGGTCATGAGGCGTACGTGGCTGATGCCGATGTCCTGGAGCATCTGGGCTCCCGCGCGGTAGTCGCGCAGATCGGCGGCGTAGCCGAGGTGGAGATTCGCATCAACGGTGTCGAGGCCTTCTTCTTGGAGCTTGTAGGCGCGTAGCTTGGCGCCGAGACCGATGCCGCGTCCTTCTTGGCGGAGGTAGAGCAGTACCCCCTTGCCTTGTTCGACGATTTGCTTCATCGCCATATCTAGCTGGGTGCCACAGTCGCAGCGGCGACTGCCAAAGACGTCTCCGGTGAGGCATTCGCTATGGATGCGGCAGAGGGTCGGCTGCTCAGCGTCGAGCTCACCGTAGACGAGCGCGAGGTGTGTCTCGCCATCGACAGAGGAGTGGAAGGAATAGCAGGTGAAGTCTCCGTAGCGCGTAGGCAGCTGGATGACCTCTTCGCGCACGACGAGGGCGGTCCCTGCCTGCAGCTGCTCGGTCATGATGCGGTAGTCGATGATCTGATCAATGGAGCAGGCCTTGAGCTGATGCTTGGCTTGGAAGCTGCCCAGATCGCCGAGACGCGCCATAGTACCGTCATCTTTCATGATCTCGCAGCAGACGCCCACGGGCTGGAGGCCGCAGATCTTCATAAGATCAACGGTCGCCTCGGTGTGGCCAGCGCGACGCAGCACACCTCCTGCCAGCGAGCGCAGCGGAAAGCTGTGACCAGGCTGGACAAAGTCGTCCTTCGTCGCTGTCGGGTCAGCGAGCTTGATGGTGGTGATGGAGCGCTCAAAGGCACTGATACCCGTCGTGATTCCCTCCTTCGCATCGACACTGACGGTGAA
>CAYJLP010000065.1:0-12828 GCA_964371115.1 uncultured Akkermansia sp.
GGTAGGGCTTGGTATCTGGAAGATTTTACTTTGAATATTTTTGCTACTATGCTTAGTTGTGAATTGGTTTGCTGTGTTCCTACTTGAACGCTATGCAGATGCCAAAATTCCAGAGCTACATGCAGCCGCTTTAAAAGGAGATAAAGAGGCTATGAATCAGCTAGGTAATCTATTTGCTCTAAAAAAAGGTGTTTTTTTAGATAATTATCATTATATCAAGCCTTGGATAGAGCACCGCGACAGCGTTAGAGTCAAAGAAGCGAGGCAAAAGCGTCGCAGTAGAGAAAGCTCGCCATTCTAATCGTTGCTTGTCGGTCTGGAGACTAGATGCAAACCTTCGCAGAAGATGAAGAGGTGCGCACCGAGGGCGTTGATTTTCAGATTAGCTGATTATAGAATGATGTGAACGTAGAAGCCCTCTTGAGATGAAGCAGGGCAGCCCTCGTATCGCTCTAGTCAGGATGTATGTGGACGTTACATTGCTGGGACTCGCTCAGATCAGGTGATCCATGATGGTGACGCGAGTGAGGAGGTGCATGTTTGCAGCAGTATGATTGAGAAGCGACATCCCGCGTGGAGGATGTCGCTTCTTGGCCCTCCAGAATGGGATGTCCTGTTACGCGCCACCCGCGTTGGCGATGCCTGCGGATTCAGGAGGAAGGAAGTTGCGGAAGCGCGACTTGTCAATTGCCTTCATGTAGGCTTCCTCAGGGGAGACCATGCCATTTTGTAGCTTTTGCCAGATGGCGTCGTCCATGAACTGCATGCCTAGTGCCTTGCCGCCTGTGATGACGTCGGCGAGCTTTTGCGTTGCGCCTTCGCGGATGATGGCACCGACGGCGGGCGTCGCGAACATGATCTCGTTGACTGCGCAGCGACCGGGCTTGTCATGACGCTTCATGAGTAGCTGGGCGACCACGCCGCGCAGCGAGCCTGCGAGCATCGTGCGCGCCTGCGCCTGCTGCTCGGCGGGGAAGACGTCGATGATACGGTCGACGGTCTTGCGCGCGTTGTTCGTATGCAGCGTGCCAAAGACGAGCAGTCCAGTCTCTGCAGCCGTGAGGGCGAGCGAGATGGTCTCCAAGTCGCGCATTTCTCCCACGAGCACGATGTCGGCGTCTTCACGCAGCGAGGCGCGTAGACCGTCGGCAAAGGTGGGTGTGTGGTGGGGCACCTCACGTTGGGTGATGATGCTCTGCTTGGAGGGGTGGACGAACTCGATGGGCTCTTCTACCGTGATGATGTGTCGCGCGTAGTTGGTGTTGATGTAGTCGATGAGTGCCGCAAGTGTCGTGGATTTACCCGAGCCAGTGGGGCCGGTCACCAGCACGAGACCCGAGCGCATCTCACCGAATCGCTTGATCTGCTCGGGCACATTGAGCTGCTCGAGTGTGAGGATCTTGGTAGGAATCAGACGGAAGATGCAGCAGTAGCCGCGGTGCTGCTTCATGTAGTTGCAGCGGAAGCGCGAGGAGGCGTCCATCTCGTAGGCGAAGTCGGCGTCCCCGCCCTCGACGTAGTCAGCCCAGAGCTTCTCAGGGCAGATAGGCTCCATGAGCGCGATCATGTCTTCGCGGGTGAGGATGTGCTCGGCGACGGGGATGATCTCACCGTGGACGCGGATCTTGGGTGCTTCGCCTTCGGAGAGGTGGAGGTCGGAGCCACCGCGCTCGACGAGGATGGTGAAGTATTGGTCAATCAGATTTTTCATATAAAAAACTCTTGTTCTGTTGTCTCTAGTGTTGAGGCTACGGGTGGCTTATTGTGGTTGAGGATTGTTGGCGAGGAAGTGGTCCATCATGGTGAGGTCAGCCGCGCGGAACTGGCACTCCTCAGCGGAGATGGTGCCCGCGAGGTAGAGCTCTTGGAGCGCATCGTCGAGCAGGCGCATGCCCTGTGCCTTGCCCGTCTGGATGAGGCCAGGGATCATGAAGGTCTTGCCCTCGCGGATACAGTTCGCCACAGCGGCGTTGTTGACGAGCATCTCGAGTGCCATGACGCGTCCCGTGCCATCCTTCTTCGGGATGAGTTGCTGGGAGAGGATGCCGCGCAGGGACTCCGAGACCATGATGCGGATGTGGTCGCGCTCTTCTACGGGAAAGGCATCGAGGATACGGTCGATGGTACGCGCGGCCGAGCCTGTGTGGAGGGTGCCGAGGACCAGGTGACCCGTTTCTGCAGCCGTGAGGGCGAGCGAGATGGTCTCGAGGTCGCGCATTTCCCCCACCATGATGATGTCGGGGTCTTCACGCAGCGAGGCACGCAGCGCGCGGGCGAATGATTCGGTGTGCTTGTGGACCTCGCGTTGGTTCACCTGACAGAGCTTGCTCTCAAAGATGGTTTCGATGGGGTCTTCTAGCGTGATGATGTGGTCGCGGCGGTCCGCGTTGATGAAGTCGACGATGGAGGAAAGGGTCGTCGATTTGCCCGAGCCGACGGAGCCTGTCACGAGGATGAGGCCGTTGGTGTAGCGGGTGAGGGGGATGACGTATTCCTTGGGCAGGCCAATCTCGTCCATCGTCTTCACATTCGTATTGATGATACGGTAGGCCATGTCGTAGCCGAGACGCTGGCGCACGACGGAGGCGCGGTAGCGGCCAAAGCTGTTCTGGTAGGCAAAGTCGACGTCACCACGCGCATTGATACGCTCCCATTGCTTGTCGGTGAGGAAGCTCTTGGCAAACTCGAGCGTGTCTTCCTCCGTGAGCTTGGGCGCACCCTCCCAGATGGGGCAGAGTGTGCCAAATCGTCTCCAGCTGGGCGGGAACTCGGTGGGGATGTGGATATCGGAGCAGCCGCAGTCTATCCCCTGCTTGAGCAGGGCGTCGGCATCGAGGTTGAGCGCGATGATGAGGTAACCTGTCTCTTGGCGGTAGAGGTAGAGGTGGAACTTGCCCGTGGGGCTTTCGTAGATATAGTCGATGGCTGCTGTCTCATCGAGGGTGGCGCGCTGCTCATCGGTGGTGCAGCTCGCGACGATCTGCTCCATGAGCTCGGCGGAGAGAGTGCCGGCCTGCGCATCCATGGGTACCATCGTCCCCATCTCGATCCAGTAGGGTTGATAGCCTGCGTTGAGGTAGACCTGAGGGCTGTATTCGGCCTTTGCTACGCCAAGGTAGGGCTGTAAAGAATCATATATGTAGTCACTCATAGTAGAATTATGGGAAACTCTACCACAAGCATTAGGCTGTGGCGAGCTAAAAATGCTAGAGTAGGGGGTGTATAATGATTATTTTCTCATAGCGTGGTGACGCCCTTAGATAGCGCGCGCTTTCTCTACTCGTGCGACGGGGAGAATTGATTTGCGAGAAAATGTGCAAGGACTGCTTCTCGCTTGAGGCTTTTTGGAGGGATTTTACCATTTCTTTCGTCATTTTAACATTTTGCTAAAGGGGCTGTTCTTTTCTCATAAAGTATGATTTTGATGCGACTTTAGAGATAGGGTGTTTGCGAGTAGATGGGGCTGAGTGCGATCTGATGCCCCATTCTATCCTTGACTATGAGGGGTGAAAACCTATGATTGTATCATGAAGTTTGCCCCCCTCATCGCAGCACTCACCATCGCGGCCTGTACGAATTCCCCCAGTACGGGGCGTACGATTACACCTGTTGAGTATGCTAGGACGCTTGAGTTCAAAGATCCTAAGCAAAGCGCACATGCTCGTGTCGCACATCTCTCGCAGCTGCGTCAGCGTGCTGCGCAGGGGGATGCGCAAGCTCAGTGTGTGCTGGGGTATTATTTTTTGAATATGGGGCTGCATTCCTTGGGGTATGGGTATTTTCAGCAGGGGGCGGCAAAGAATCACCTCGGCTGCCTCGCGGGGCTTGGCATCTGCTCGCTCTATGGGCTAGGTACGACGCGGGATCTTGACAAGGGCATCCAGATGCTGATCCACGCCGCGGATAAGGGCGACTCGCGAGCGCAGAGCGCGCTCGGTGTCTGCCACCTAGAGGGACTAGGAGTAAAACAAGATGTCGATCGCGCCGTGCATTACCTCGAACGCGCCACTGAGCAGGGCGATAGTGAAGCGATGGCCAATCTAGGCGTCCTGCTCTATCTCAATCGTGACGCGGCGTCGGGCAATCTCAAGAAAGCCATTGAGCTCTTCCAGCGCGCCTCGGCGATGAAGCAGCCCTCCGCGCTGAATCATCTCGGATACTGCTACCTGCGTGGGCATGGAGTCGCCAAGGATGAGCGCCAAGCCGTGGCTCTCTTCACCGAGGCGGCCAAGCTCGGCTCTCGCCGCGCCATGCGCCAGCTCGCCCACGCCTACCAGCGCGCGACAGGGGTAGCGCGTGACATGGGCTACGCCTTCAAGATCCTCGAAGAGACCTCGCGCCTCGGGAGTGCTGATGCGACTAATGATCTCGCCTTTTGCTATCTCTACGGATTGGGGGTGAAGAAGAATGACCAGCAAGCTTTTTTGTATTTTAGCAAGAATGCCCAGACGGGCGACTCGGTCGCGCTCTATCAGCTGGGAATGATGTATGTGCGCGCGCAGAGTGTCAAGCAGGACTACTCAATCGCGCTCAAGCTACTCTCTCTCGCGGCGCAGGCGGGGCATGCTGGAGCTATGATGGAGTTAGGGTTATTCTATATCAATGGATTGGGAGTAAAGAAAGATCCGACTCGCGCCATTGAATTCTTCACCCATGCGGCGCAGGCAGGGCATGTCGTAGGCATGCGTCACCTCGGGCTCTGCTACCTCCATGGCATCGGGGCTCCCGCGAATAGAAAGCAAGCCATCAAGTACCTGCGTCAGGCGGCTGAGCGTGGCGATGGGGCTGCCGCTGAGCAGCTCAAGGTGATTTTGAAGCATTAGGCGGCATTAGGCGGCAGAGTGTGTATAAAAAATGCGTTCTAAAGGCGTCAAGCATTTCTCCTCGCTTGAATTTAGAAATAAAACCTGTTACCATGTCGTTGTGAACATGTCTTCGATGATTAATTCCGCAGAAAAAGCCTCACCCGACCTCGTCTTCGTAGGCTGGGGTCCCGTTGAACTCTTCGAACAAGGCGGTCCTCTGATGTGGCCTCTCCTTGGGCTTTCAGTTTTAACTTTTATCCTTATTTTTACATGCCTATGGACGACGCGCAAAGCGGCTGTCATGCCCGATGAGCTCGTCGAGACAGCTGAGCTGCTCATCCGCAAGAAGAACTATCATGAGATCATGACCGCCTGCTCCTATGACGGCTCTTGCCTCGCGCAGACCGTGCATGCGATGGCGAATTTCCTCCAGCGCAACAGCCGCGCGAGCATCGAGGAGCTGCGCGAGGTCACGAGCTCCGAGGGCTCGCGCCAGAGCAGCCGCCTGACGCGTCAGATTGCGTGGCTCTCGGATATCGCCTCGATCGCACCGATGATAGGTCTGCTCGGGACGGTTGTGGGGATGATGACTACCTTTGCCGAGATGGCTTCGGGGAACTTTGAAGGCGTCAAGCAGATGCAGATGGCCAGCGGTATCGCCGTGGCTCTCATTACGACCGCCTCGGGACTCATCCCCGCCATCGTGAGCATGGCCGCCTACTACTTCTTCCGCAGCCGCATTCAGAAGCTTATCTCAGAGATGGAGGTAGCCGCTACGCATCTGCTCTCTGTGATCTCCATCCAGATGGAGCGTGAGCAGCGTCTCGGCTCGACGGTGAATATTGGCGCGTCGACCAATGAGCCTCTTCATAGTGCTAATAGCTCCAAGTAGCGAACCTTTCATTACTCATCATGAAGTTCAAGAACACCATACCTGAGGCCTCTGGTTTTCAGTTGACAGCTATGCTGGACGTTGTCTTCTTGCTGTTGATTTTCTTTGTCGTGACTCAGAACTTCATCCTCAATGAGCAGGATATGAAGGTCAAGGTGCCCACCGCGGCGAATACGACGGAGGAGCAATCGCGAGCCATAGAAGAGATCATCATCAATGTGCGCGAGGAGAATGACGAGCTCATCATCACCATCGACCGTGAGATCTTCACACGCGATGACCTGCTCAGCCTGATGCAGCGTATGGTTGCGGTCAACCCCAATCAGGCAGTACGCATCCGAGGTGACGCTGAGGCGCGCTGGCAAAAGATCGTAGACGTGATATCAACCTGCTCCCAAGCAGGTGTTTGGAATATTTCCTTCTCCAAGCAATTACCCAAACCGGCAGACCAATAATGAATAATCTATCCTTAATACTGGCGCTCAATCTGCTCGCTAGCGGCCTCCCCCTTGTAGCCCAAGGTGAGGCAGATGAGAAACTCATCGTCGATCGAGAGCGCGATGCATTCGAGATTGCTGAGCAGCTGTTTGCTCAGTCACAGAACGATCATCTCGATGCAGAGGTGAAGCGCTCCTTGCAACACCAAGCGGGCAAGCTCTTCTATGATTTTGCGCAAAACTTCCCTAAATCTGATCATCGCCCTCGGGCTCTCTACATCGCGGCGAGTTGCTTTGACATCGTCGGTGAGAATGACAAGGCCCACCGTATCTACCAAGACCTCTCACGACGTGATCTAGGAGAGTACACCGCGGCGGCCGCCTATCAGCTGGGCATTCGCTCCCTGACCAAGGAGCATTACAAGATGGCAGATCACTATTTCCAACTCGTGCTCAAATCAAGCGAGAAGTCACACCTCATTCAGGACGTGCAGTACCGCCTCGCCCGCATCGCTCGTGCTCGCGGGGAGGATAATACGGCCGAGTCGTTTTACCAGAAGCTGCTGCTCCAAGACGATCTCGTACCCTCACTCTTGGGCGCGTGTCTCTATGACCTCGCGCAGCTCAAGCTGAAGCGCCAGCAGGACGCGGAGGCCTATTCCTACTTTGTACGTCTCCTCACCATCAAGGAGATTGCACCTGATACGCGCGCATCTGCCACCCTACAAGCAGCGCGTCTCGCCTCCAAACTGGGCAAAAGTGACCGCTCGCAGGAGTATTACTCAAAGCTCAGCCAGCTCGAAGGCATGGAGGACTTTCGCCATGAGGCGCAGATGGAGCAGATACTCGATCTTCTCAAGCAGAAGTCCTATAACAATATCATCAATATCCACACACGCAACAACATCCAGCTCAAAGACCCCGAGAAGATGGCGACCTACTCGCTCATCATCGGTCAGGCCTACATGGAGCTCAAGATGTACGAAGAGGCTACTACTTGGTTCGAGCGCGTGCAGAAGCTGCGCCCCAATACAAAGGTCGGACTCGAGGCTGCCTACCGCGAGATCGCCTGCGCTCAGGCGCGCAAGAGCAGCAATCTCTTCATCCTCGCGGAGAAATATCTGAAAAAATACCCCAGCCTCGCCGATACAGCGGACCACCCCCTCAATGATATGGTGCGACTCATCTACGCCGATCGTCTTCTGCGCGTCGATATGGAGAAGGCAGGCCGCCAGTATGAGGTGATCAATATCATGAATCTCCCCGTGGAGATACGCCCCGACGTGCTCTTCCGCAAGGCATGGTTGGGGGCGAAGCTCGATACCATCGACCCCACGCCTATACTCAATAACTTCTTAGAAAATTACCAGGGGCACAAGAAAGTCCCCGAGGCGCTCGCCCTGCGCGGCGAGATGCTCGCAAAGCGCGGCAATATCGAGGAGGGAATCGAGGATCTCAAGCGCGTCATCCACGCCTTCCCCAAGTCCCAAGCCGCAGCCCTCAGCTGGCAGCGCACCGCTCAGCTCTACAAGGAGCTGAAGCGTGATGATCAGATGATTTATTATTATGAAGGTCTGCTCAAGAACTTCCCCTTCATCAAGGGGGCAGCGCGGGCCGAGGCATACTTCAGCATCGCCTCAGCCTGTCTGGAGAAGAATCCAGCCAAGGCCATTGAGCAATTCAAGCTGGCGCGCCAAGTAAATGTCAAGAAGTATGCGCCGCTGGCCGACCTCAACCTCGTGCAGATCTACTACAAGCTCCAGCAG
This sequence comes from uncultured Akkermansia sp., assembly GCA_964371115.1. Lineage (GTDB taxonomy): Bacteria > Verrucomicrobiota > Verrucomicrobiia > Verrucomicrobiales > Akkermansiaceae > Akkermansia. The sequence continues at coordinate 7,901 of CAYJLP010000065.1, forward strand.
CTCCCCGAGCTCGTCGCCTCGCTCACCGACCTGCAAAAGACCAACAAGAAAGGCTACGATCAGCTCCCCGCCTCACTCTTCCGCTGGCTGGGCTGGACATGCTACCAGAACAAAGACTATCAAAAGGCCAATCGCTACCTCACCCTCTCACTCGAGCGCGAGCTCACCGAGACCTACACCGGTCCCAAGGGGGAGAAGCTGAAGCGACCCAAGGTTGAGCCTCTCATCTGGAAGACCCTCGCACGCGCGCGCCTCGAGCTGCGTCGCTACGATCAGGCTCTCATCGCCGCTGAGCATTACGTCAGCATGGAGAGCCAGCCCTACCGAAAGGCGGAGGGGTTGCGTGACCTCGCCCTCATCCTCATCGGTCTGAACCGCCAGATCGAGGCCATCGCCATGGCAGAGGACGCTATTGCGCTGGGCGTCGATGGACCCATCAAGTCCTCGCTCTTTATTACGCTGGGCGATGCCTACTACTCGCAAAAGGAGTATCTCGAAGCGGCAAAGTACTATGGACGCACGGCTAACATCGCCAGCGATCAGCAGCTCAAGCCCCTCGCGCTCTTCAAAATAACCTGGGCTCTCTATAAGAGCAAACGCATGCAGGAGGCCGCTCAGTATGAGAAGATGCTCAAGCGTGACTTCCCCCTCTGGGAGCCCTCTGGAGATCTGTCGCTCTTCATGAAACATGAAAGCTAATTCACAACATTATGTCTAGCAAAAATAGGAAAAAATACTGGTATAGATTCCTCTCGCTCAATCAGCTGTGGGTGAAGCTTTTCTTTGGCTTTTGCTTCATCGTCCTGTTTTTGTTCTGTAGCCTCATCTTCTACTATCACACACAGGCGGCGCAGTATGATCTCTCTGTCATGGATCGCAACCTCAAGGAGCACGCGCTCTTCACAGATGATCGCGAGTATTTAGGCGTGCTGAGTCGACAGCCCTTCCGCGTCGCGAGCCGCGAGCAGATGCCTGATCATCTCATTCAGGCACTCATCGCGCGTGAGGACAATCATTTCTATGAGCACTCGGGCATTGACTACCGCGCCATCGCGCGCTCGCTCATTGAGAATGTATCGAGCATGCGCTACAAGCAGGGCGGCTCGACGATCACGATGCAGCTAGCGCGCAACCTCTTTGAGCTGCGCGACCGCACGATGGATCGCAAGCTCCTCGAGGTCTCCATCGCGCGACGTCTGGAGAAGGAATATGGCAAGGAGAGGATACTCACCGAATACCTCAATCGCATCTACTACGGACGCTCCATTTACGGCATCGCGAATGCCGCGCGCTACTACTTTGGCAAGCAGGTCAGTCAGCTCAACCTCGTCGAGTGTGCGACACTGGTCGGTCTAATACGAGGGCCGGCACTCTTCAACCCTGTCAAGAGTATGAAGGAGGCAGTGGGGGTGAAGAATGAGACGCTGCGCGCCATGTTCGAGATGAACTTCATCACCAAGGAAGAATATGAGCGTGCACTCGATGATCCAATCATTATTAACAAAGCCGTGGGAGTCTATCCCCCGGCTTCTTATCCGCTCATGGCTGTCGAATACGAGCTCGACAAGCTGGGGCTAGATATCAAGTGCAGCACGCCCGAGATGTTCGTCCACAGTTATTTTGACGCCGCCATCCAGAGCTACACCGAGCGTGAGCTCGAGAGCAGTCTGCGCTTTGTCGAGGGGCGAGGTGCGCCGTCCTCTGGGTGGATAGATATCATCAAGCTCAGCAGTGGCGAGAGTGCGCAGGCTATTGAAAAGCGGCTCAAGAGTCTCGCCAAAATCCGTCAGCTCTCCCCCTACCGCGCAGGAGGCACGAGCGACTATCTCCAGTGCGCCGTCCTCGTCGTAGATGGGCGAGTGAATCGCAAGGGGAATATCCTCGCCATCACCTCGGGACGCAGTACACGTGACGGGCTTGATCGCTGGCAGCATGAGATGACAGCTGGTAGAGCAGCGAGTCCCTTTCTCTTTAGCCTCGCTTGTCAGCCAGGTGAGGGGCAGACCTATGTCATCGCCAACAGGCCCGAGCAGACAGGGCGACGGCTCGGCTACAAGCGCGTCATGGACTACTTTGAGAAGCTCCAGCTCAGCGACCAGCTCCCCAGCGCGGAGCAGGCAGAGCAGCTCTACACAGGCATGTTTCCTGTAAAGCGCTGGACATTGGCACGGCTCACCTACAGCCTCCTCCACCATGGGATGGACTTCCCCTTTCGACTGATTCAGGGCGTCTATAGCCATACCCGAGTCCCTCTCTACATGCCCGCTGATGTCGCGATCACCGAGATCATCCGACGCGAGAGCGCCTACACCGTCCGCGAGCTGCCCCCCTTCCGTGTCGTGGAGAAAAAACCACTCAGTCTCAATATCACACTGCCAGACAACGGCGGGCAGTGGTCGATGATGAGCAGCCGCAACGAGGTGAGTGTCTTTGTCTGGATGGGCTTTGATGATCCGCACACGCCCATTGCCGCGCAGAAGCGACTGCAAAGCCGCCTCGCCTATGTCGCCCCTCTGCTCACGGAGCAGATCTATCAGTATGCGAGCAAGCAGTTCCGCCAGAGCAACAGCAAACAGAAATCCAAAAAATCATGATTGATCCCGCCCACACACCACGCATGCAGACAGCTATCGCGACAGCCAAGCTCGCAGGCGCCTTTCTCAAGAAGCACTTCTCAGACACAGAGTTCCAAGTCGACGCTGTCTATGCCCATGATCTCAAGCTGCATCTGGACAAGGAGAGCCAGGAGCTCATCACGCGCGAGATCCTCTCCCTGCATCCTCATGATGCCCTCCTCGGTGAGGAGGGTGACTCGGTGAGTGAGGGCGCGGACTATGAATGGATCATCGACCCCATTGATGGGACGGTGAACTTTTTTTACTCCATCCCCATCTTCTGCGTCTCCATCGCGCTGCGCTATCGAGGTGAGCTCGTCCTTGGCTGCGTCTACGACCCCATGCAGGATGAGTGCTACACCGCGCAGCGCGGAGGAGGTGCCTATTGCAATGATCAGCCCATCCGCGTCTCCACGCGCGACGAGATGGCGCAGGCGGTGATCTTTGTCGGGCATGGACGACACGATGGCTCGGGGGAGGCGGGGCTGCGCCTCTTTGCCCATCTCTCAGCACAGGTGCGCAAGGTGCGCAACCTAGGCTCGGCTGCGCTCACGCTGTGCTACATCGCGGCAGGGCGCTTTGACCTCTACATCGAGCAGCTCATTCATATCTGGGACTTTGCCGCCGCGCAGGTCATTCTAGAGGAGGCGGGGGGAGTCTTGCACTTCACCCCACGCGACGCGCGCGCGATCTCGGGGGCTGTGATCGCGAGCAATGCGCGCCTACCTCTCCAAGACGCGCTTGCACTGGAGGACAAATGACCGCGTGCCAAGCAGGAGTAAGGAGAAGAGAGGATGGCAAGCGCAACGTTACCCTCCTCCCCCCCCTCCGAGGTGTGCTTATGGGATGACAACAACGACATCCGTGACGCAAGGCTCCTCCGTCGCTGCGTCCCAAACAAAGTAGGAGATGACTTGTATCATCAGTCCCTCATTGGAAATCTTGCCTTGAGAATAGAAAAAGGGCTCGATGCGGCAGATCTTGCCACTCCTGCCCTTGATGATGAGCGCACCGCAGAGGGCATCGGGGCGGGGGGCATGCGCACGATTCTTTTCTACCTTGGCGATGAGCTTGCCCGTATCGGCAATGATGCGTCCTTCGCGGATGGAATAGAGAATAGGCGACTTGCCAGGGCTTACTTTTTTGTAAGAGTCTGACTGGATGGCTAGGGTGATAATCTTTTGCAATAGCTCTTGCTGTAGCCGCTGCTCCTGAGCGATCTTGTCGATTTTCTCTTTGTTGTTGAGATCAATATTGAGTTCTAGTTGATCATCGGCATTGCCGCGTCTATCTTCTTCTCGCGCGTCCAATTGGGCAATGAGCTGCTGCACGCTCGCCGCGTCCTGTTGGGTAGGCGTGGAGCTAGGCGCTGTGGGACTGGCAGCAGAGATCGTGCTGCATGCAGAGAGGAGGGTGGATAATAATAGTTTCATTATGAATGAATATACCATGCGGCTACCTCGTGTCAAGGATATTACGCACTCACGCCCAATTGACCTGATGACAAGAAAAAGCATGGCGCAGAGCGTTGTTAGCGAGTATTCTTTCAGCGAACAAAACCGTGGCTGCAAGAGCTACAAACAATATATCACGACATTGTATGAATAACAAAAAGGAAATCTTTCTCGCAGGTGGGTGCTTCTGGGGTGTGGAAAAATACTTCCAGCAGATCCCTGGTGTCCTCGACACCGAGGTCGGCTACGCCAATGGCCACACAGACAGCCCCACCTACGAGCAGGTGGTGCAGAAGAACACCGGCTACGCCGAGACCGTCAAGGTGATCTATGATGACACGCAGGTGAGTCTCCCCTTCCTCCTCGGCATGTACTATCAGGTCATCAACCCTGTCTCAGTGAACAAGCAGGGGAATGACGAAGGTCCTCAGTACCGCACTGGCATCTTCTACACCGATCCCGCCGATGCCGCCATCATCACCGCCTCACTCGCCGAGCTCCAGAAAAACTACGACCAGCCTCTCGCCGTAGAGAATGAGCCCCTGAGCACCTACAGCTCCGCCGAGGAGTACCACCAAGACTACCTCGACAAGAACCCACAGGGCTACTGCCACATCGCCCCCAGTCATTACGAACGCGCGAAGAACGCCCACGACGACTCACTCCGTGGCCCCAGCTATAGCAAAAAGACCGATGCCGAGCTCCGCGCCACCCTCACGCCCGAGCAGTACGCCGTCACACAGGAGTCTGCGACAGAGCGTCCCTATACCAATCTCTACGACAAGCACTTTGAAGAGGGCATCTACGTCGACATCACCACAGGCGAGCCCCTCTTTGCCTCGAGCGATAAATACGACTC
>CAYJLP010000066.1:0-12707 GCA_964371115.1 uncultured Akkermansia sp.
TGGAGGGCAAGCGCGTGTTGCTCGTGGATGATGTCATCGACACGGGGCTCACGCTGGAGGAGCTCTCCTCGGTGCTTCGTCAGCGCGGCGCTCTCGAAGTGCGCTCGGCGGTGGCGGTGGACAAGTGTCACTGCCGTCGCTGTGAGATGGAGGCTGATTTTGTCGCCTTGCAAGCTGGTGGGGAGTTTCTTGTAGGTTATGGGATGGATGTGAAGGGTTGCTATCGCAATCTGCCCTTCATTGCCATCGCCGAGCTGTGAGACAAGCAAAACAGAGACCGCATCGTGTAGATGCGGTCTTTGCTGAGAGAGAAGTAAGCAACGTATCGCTTACTTGCCTCGGATGATGTCGATGAGGCTGGGGATATTCATCTTTTCTTTGAGTAGGAGAGCCTCGAGCTCATTGATCTGCTTGCGCGTCTCTTCTTTGTTGTAGAGCATGACGAGTTCAAACGCGTCCTTGGGGGTGAATTGGCGCACGATGCTTTGGAGCTCAAAGAGCTGCTCGATGGTGCGCTGCTGGTCTTTCTGCTTGCTGCCTTCGCGCAGGACGATGACGAGGGCGTTGAGACAGTCCTCGGGGGATTTGCTCTCTCGCGCCTTTTGGAGAGCCTCCTCAGCAGGATTGGTGCAGGCGGAGAGAATGAGGGCGGGCAGCGTGATGCTGGTGTATAGGATGTATTTGTTCATGTTGTTGGCGACTACTTCAGTCGGATGGGTTTGTTCATTTCCTTGAGTAGACGTAAGACAGAGCGTATGTGTTGGTCAATGACCGGGTCAGTAAAATTTCCTATGCTGAGGTCGAGTTGCAAGATGCGCTCGATTTCTTTATGAATCTCCTTGTTCTCGCGTAAGAATCGCTTGTAGAGCTCTTCCTTGGACTTGCTGTCGAGTAGCTTGTAGTTGCTGTGGAGCTGGACGATGTAGATCTTTCCCTGATCGAGGCTGGCTTGATCCTCGATGCTTTCGAGTACATCTTCGCCCGCCTCCATGAGCAGCTCAGGGGTGGTGGCTTGTTGGACGCGCTCGTCGAGCGAGGGACCGCAGGAGCTCAGCAGAAAGAGGCTCGCCGTGAGGAGGAGTGTTTTGGGGAGGTTCATGGCAGGGGGGAGGGGTGCAGGGGGGAGAGTAGCTCACAGAGCTGTTCATAGCTCTCGACGCGCGAGAGCTGGGGGCGTAGTGGCTTGGTGCCAGGGATGCCCTTTGCGTAGGCGAGGAGGCGCGAGCGCATGGCACGCATGGTGTTGATCACCGAGCCATAGTGCTCGCTCTCTAGCGCGAGACGTGTGTGGCGTCGCATGAGATCTAGTCGTTGCTCGGCACTCGGTGGCTCAGGGATGATGCCTGTGTCGAGGTAGTGGCGGCAGCGTGAGAAGATCCACGGATCATTCATCGCGGCGCGCCCTATCATGACACCTGCGACATCGCCCTGCTCGCGTATCTCGCGCACGCGCTCAGGGCTGCGTATGTCGCCATTGCCGATGATGGGCAGCTCGGGCAGCGCACGTGCGCAGTCATGGATGACGTCCCAGTCGGCTTCTCCTCCGTATTGCTGCGAGCGGGTGCGGCCGTGGATGCTGACGGCGCGGGCACCTGCGTCGGCGAGTCGTTGAGTGCATTCGCGTGCGTTGATGCTGTTCGCATCCCAGCCGATGCGTATCTTGACCGTGACGGGGCAGTCGGGCTGCATCTCGCGGACGACGGCTGCGGTGATGTCTTGGAGCAGTGGGAGATCCTTGAGCAGAGACGAGCCGCCGTTCTTGCCGACGACCTTGGGGACGGGGCAGCCCGCATTGATGTCGATGAAGCTCGGCTGCATGGCATCGTAGATGATACGCGCCGCCTCGGCCATGTTGCTGGGCTTGCTGCCAAAGATCTGCACCCCCAGCGGCCGATGCGCGTCGGAGAACTGCACGTAGCGACGATTGCGCTCCCATGCCTGCAAGACCCCCTCAGCGGAGACGAACTCGGTCATGAGCACATCCGCCCCCATCTCCTTGCAGAGGCTGCGAAAGATGGGGTCGGTGACGCCCGCCATGGGCGCGAGGTAGAGGGGGAAGCTCTGGCGTGCGGCGGGCAGGTCGAGGAAGTTCAGAGAGGCGGTCATGAAGCGGTGGGGGGGGAGGAGTTTGTGAGGTGGTGTGTGTGGGGGGGGAATAGATTATTTATAGGAGGCGCAGCGATTCATCCAGCTTGCGAGCCAGCGCGACTCGCCGCGAGAGGCAGGGGCATTGTGCACTCGACGTGTGAGCACCGCTCCTGCAGCGCGGGAGAACTCAGCGGTGGCGGTCTCCCCTTGGGGGCGGCCCTGCATCGTCTCTAGTACTTGGAGTAGTCCCCAGCCCTGACCTTGGTAACGCTCGGTGGGGGTGAGTCCCTCGCCCTTGAAGTTCACGTAGTCGATGAGGCAGTAGTTCCCCCTCGTGCTGCGAGCGAGCGCGTAGTAGCGTGCGGCGACATCCTGAGGCTGGCTGCTCGCGCGGAGCATGGCGGGCAGCGCGGCGCGAGAGCGCTGGACGAGGAAGGCGGTCTGGATGTCGATATGCTCACGCAGCCACTGGCGCATCTGATCGGCGCGCCCGCTGCGGTCGGCGAGGAAGGCGGCGCGATTTGGCCAGGGGGCGTAGCCCTTTAGGTAGCGAGGCACCGCGACGCCGCGCGCTTCGGCAAAGCGCACGAGGCTCGGCCAGCTCTCCTTGAAGGCAGGTTGCACCCCCTGAGGGAACCAGATGAAATGCCCTATGCCCAGCGAGGGAAAATCCTCGCCCACATTCCACGTGACGAGTCCAGAGACCGTGCCCGCGCATTCATTCTGCCAGATACGCTGACCGATGGCTGATACAGACTGCTGTGGCAGGGCTGGAATGGAGGGGAGGCGACGTGAGCCCGATGTAGCGACCGTTTGTGAGGAACAGCTGCTAGAAAGAACTCCTATGATGAGTGGGAAAATGATGGAGCGAAACATATGAAAATAGTAGGAATATCTCCTTACCTAGACCATCTTAGCAAAAATAATATTGAGAGTAAAGAAGCGAGTGCTGCACGTGGTGAAAATAGACTGTTATGGTAGGGATTACTACTGATTATGAAAAAACAAGCCTCTGTTAAATTGTTGTCATGTATGTATAATCTTTGTAATATATGGATGTATACAAAGTAAACTAAATGTATGTCAAAAAACGATCTTTTGCCCCGCTCTCTCAGCGGAGGAAAAAAGAGGGTAAAAATGCTACTCTGTTTTGTGGAACTATTTGATGAAGAAAGATTTTCATTGACTTTGTGCCTGCGTAATGATACCCTAAACGTAGCATTACGCACCATCTCATATCAACTTACAACGCACATATAACAACCGTGGACACTGACATCCTCCTCTCTAAGAAAATCGTAACCGAGCGCAAAACATTCTACATCGACCTCAAGTCGAATGCACGCGGTGAAGTCATCCGCATCACCGAAAAGGTCAAATCCAACCGCGACCTCATCATGGTGCCTTCCGAAATCCTCGACGAGCTCATCGACGCGCTCAATGAGGTGCGCGACAAATTGAACGAAAAGGCGGAGTAAAATCGCCTCTTTTCGTTATACTAATGTTAACAACTAGATGATATTTTGCATCTTTTGTTAACATTGTTTTTTTAGTACTATTCGAAAGTAGTACAGCTGCTTATCGTTAGGTTCTTTTGTTAGAAGAATCTTCTCGACAGTTTCCTTGTTTTGTAGTGTAATGTGCTTGGTGGAATAACACACATGAAATACAATGAGACGGATTAAAGTACTAAAATTAGGATGGGAATTCCCCCCACTGATCAATGGGGGATTAGGCGTAGCATGCATGGGCCTCTCCAAGGCACTCGCAAAACTCGTGGATCTCCGCGTCATTGTCCCCAAAGCAGCAAAGGACGCAAGCTACGATGGATTCTCATTGACAGGAGTCAATCAGCTTGAACTCGTCTCCGTGAGAAGCGAGGTTAAGGAGCATCACTATCAATACGAGAGCTTTGCCATGGTGGAGCACGCCGACATTGATCTGGATCCCTACACCAGCGTCGAGGGCTCAGGGCTCGTCCGATTCACCGAGGATGGCAAGATCCTCTTCTCCGAAGTACAGCAAAGCGACCTGAATCTCTTCCGCGGTGATGAGGATCTCTACGCGGGTGATCTCGCTCGCAAGGTCGTTGAATATTCCAAGATCTGCGGCAGCCTCGCCCAGACACTCGATTTTGACATCATCCACGCCCATGACTGGATGACCTACCTCGCTGGTGTCGAGGTGAAGCGCGCGACAGGCAAGCCTCTCGTCGTCCACCTCCACGCCTCCCAGTTCGACCGCGCAGGGGAGAATGCTCGCGGCTGGATCTATGATCTGGAAAAATACGGTATGGAGAATGCCGATGCCGTCATCCCCGTCTCCAAGTACACAGGCATCGTCGCCGCGCATCATTACAACATTGATACCGACAAGATCAAGCCTGTTCACAACGGGGCCGACCCTGTTGAAGTCTTCCACGGCAAGAAAAAATTCCCAGAAAAGCTCGTCCTCTTCCTCGGTCGCCTCACGGCGCAAAAGGGACCCGAGTTTTTCCTCGAAATCGCCGCCGAAGTCATCAAACGCTCCAACAACATCCGCTTCGTCGTCGCAGGCACGGGTGAAAAGCTCCGCGAGCTCATCGAGACAGGCGCGTACCACGGCGTGGGCGACCGCTTCCACTTCACGGGCTTTTTGACAAAGAAAAAGGTCAACGAGCTGCTCTCCATCACGGATGTCTACTGCATGCCCTCCGTCTCCGAGCCCTTTGGACTCTCTGCACTCGAGGCCGCCCAGTTCAACATCCCCGCCGTCATCTCCAAGCAGAGTGGCGTTGCCGAGGTCATGCAGGGTGCGCTCAAGGCCGACTTTTGGGACGTGCAAAAGATGGCTGACCACATCGTCGATCTCTGCGAAGATGAGGAGCTCTACAAGCAGGTCGTCGAGCAGAGCACACAGGATATTCTCAACTCCACTTGGGACGCAGCCGCCGAAAAGGTGCTGCGCATCTATCAACAACTCCTCAAGTAATCACTCTCTTCCACCCCCATAGTTATTATGAGTCGCCTTAGTCTTACCTTTCACGCGCATCAGCCCAACAGGCTCATCCCCTACGATTTTTTCAAGATCGGCGAGCACGCCTTCTACGAGGATGATGAGCTCAACGGCCGCCTCCTCAATCAGGTGACCGAGCGTTGCTATCTGCCCGCCAACCGCATGATCATGCAGCTCATCAGCATGACTGACGGTCAGTTCAAGTGCGCCTACGCCCTCTCAGGCGTGATTCTCGAGCAGGCACGCTACCATCGCCCCGACCTCATCAGCTCCTTCCAAGAGCTGGCTGATACGGGATGTGTGGAGTTCCTCGCTACGCCTTACCATGGCTCACTCGCGTCTATCTACAACGCTGAGGAGTTCGCCCAGCAGGTGGCTCAGCACTGCGAGCTCATTGAGGAGCTCTTTGGGCAAAAGCCCAGCGTGCTGTGGAATACAGGCATGCTCTACTCCAACGCGATCGCAGCACAGGCCTATGACATGGGCTTTGCCGGCATCATGGCCAGCGGCAACAGCACCTCACAGGCGGAGCACTGCAACGATCTCTACTGCGCACCGCTCATCAAGGATACCAAGACACTCATACGCAACCGCGCGCTCTGCGTGGATCTGACGAGGAATCGCATCGACCCCAGCTGGGAGCACTACCCGCTGAGCCCTAAGACATTCTCCGATTGGGTTTCCAATCAAACAGGTCAGATCGTCAACCTCTCACTCGACTACGAGCATATTGGTGAGCGACAGACGGATAGCACAGGGGTCTTTGAATTCTGGCGCTCGCTCATCCTCCAGCTCATCCAAGATGGCAATGAATTCCTCACCCCCGGTGAAGCCGTCGCCCAGCTGCCCTCACAGGGCACACTCGACTGCCCGAACCTCGTGAGCTGCACTGCCTACGGCACCACCTCGCAGTGGAACGGCAACGTCATGCAGCAGGAGGCCATCAAGAAGATCTACGACATGGCCAAGATCGTGAAAGCGACTGGCAATGCCGATATGATCAAGGTATGGCGCAAGCTCCAGAGTGCCGACCACTTCCAATACATGGAAAAGGAGAATCACTTTACACCATATCCCTCTCCGTACGACGCGTACATCTACTATATGAACGCGCTCTCCGATCTCCAGGTACGCGTCAACTACCGTCCGACGCCCGTTAAGAAAAGCTAAAACTTACTCCAGCTAAGGGCACGGATCAATCACCGCTCATACGCTATTACACTTTGCAAATCCCCTGCACATCTCCGTCTGTGTAGGGGATTTTTTTGCTGCCCCTACATCGGTCTTGCAGAAGCGGTAGATGAGGTAGAATAGAACGATGAACACAGCAGAGGAGACGCTCAGAGAAAGTATCTTGACTCACTACGGCATCGAGCTCACGCAGATCGTGCCAATCGCCGATGGTCATATGAACGACAACTTCTTCATCAACGAGCATCTCGTGCTCAAGCTCTATGCGGACGCCATCGACAGCGGCAGCCTTGAGCGCGCGCATGCACATGATAGCGTACTCGAAACGATCACCAGCATCGCAACGCCCAAACTAATCACTCAACGTGATGCGTCGACACTCGCCTTCCTTCCTGATGGGAAGCGTTATGCCCTATTCGAGAGGATAGAAGGCTATGCGACCTTTGACTATGCAGAGAAGAATATCATCTCAACCGCCAGAGCTCTAGCCCTGCTGCATGCGGACATGGAGCGCCATCGAGATGCACTGACTCCGTGGGGCAACAGTCAGTCGATCTATCAATGTGGTGACATGTTCGCCTTGATCGCGCAGGGCTTGAGCAAGCATGAACTTGACGGGGAAGCGATCAGGGATAGCTTGCAGCGCGTGGCGGCATTTCATCAGAGTGACGCGTGCAAATGCCTGTTGAGAATTCCCATACATGGTGATTATGCAGGGGACAATATCCTGTTCCATCGCGATACCCATGAGGTGGAGGCAGTACTTGATTTCGAAGAGAGCAGGATAGATAGTCCGCTCTATGATCTGGTGTTTTTGCACTTCATCTTATCAGAGGAGTCTCCCGAGCTTGCAGAACTCTTTGTCACGAGCTATGTTGATCACTCGAGGGAGGATTTGAAGCATGCACTACGCAAGGAGATGAACTATTTCTATGATATCCTCTTGTCCATGCTGGTCTATGAGCTCTACCTCATGATCAAATGGGATAAAGCAGATGGGATCATCGAGGCGTATGAAATGCTGGTGCGTGCTGGTAGCCCTGCGCTACATATGGGGAGATGAATGCGAAATTGTAAGGTGAGATAGAATCTAATAAGTCTTGATAGTCAAGATAAAATAAGATACAGTATGCTTACTATGAGAACTCATCCCCCTCTACTCATGGCGGCGCTGCTTGCATGTCCCGCTCTTGTCGCCCCCATCTGCGCTGCAAACAGCGCGGATGATCCCTCTACGCAGCTGCTCCAGCTAGAGCAGCAATCTTGGGATCTCTTCAAGTTTTGTTTCAATCATTACGAGCAGATGTGCAACAGTAAAATAAGCCAGGAGGAAGGAATTGACACGATCTATCACGCTTCTGTCCGCCTCACCCAGATAACAGGAGAGCTGTACAAAATAGCACATATGGCAGAGAATGAAGAGCTCGTCGTGTACAAAAACATCGTCCGAGAGCAGAAATTCCGCCAAGGGATAGCCATGCGTGACAAGGCGCTGGGACTCATCATAGAAGATGCGAAAAAGAAAGGTTACTTCAACAGCGCGCGCCTGAAAAAAGCTCTGGAGAATCTCCTCTACGCGATTCAACCTTAGCGTAGATCAATGCCATCAGTCCCCTAGAGAGCATCCTCTTGGGTGCTGATGGTGTATCAATCCTGCGATTCTTGCGTTAGAGTCTGCTTATCTTCAGATTTGAATAGGGGGAGAATGAGGGAGTCATCAATCTCAAATGCTAGACTGGATCTTTACCGTGACGGTAAAATGGCTCGTTCTGTTTGAAAAGGCATACTTCAAAGATAGCGGCTGGATATGGCGCGTAGGAACGCGATGGGTCTACATTTCTATTTTATTACTTTGGCTATAGATGATGTAGCAAAATACAGTGAGCACATTCTATCAGGATCATGATATAAAGCCTTCCTTTTGCTGAGTGAAAAATCTTATTTTTCATTCAACAAAAGGAAGTACATGCTCCTAACTTGATTAGATAGAGACTGTCAAGGAGCAATTCGTACAATCTGCGATTGAGCAGATTGAGACGAAGCAAGTGAGAGACACTTCTCGAACGATCCTGCAAAGCAGGATGCTGAGGATGTCCCCGAAGGGGCAGTCGCTTTGCTCGCCCCGTCGGGGATTTTTTTTTCACCCAACAAAATGAAGGTTTGATATGATGATACCCTCGATCATGGCGCCGAGCTCGCCCGCGGTATTGAGAAGACTCTGATACGTGATAGCAGAAGTATATGGTCGGATACGTGCCCCTCTAGGGGGCACGTATCGTTTTTACCCTGATGGTGAGGAGACGGGGGGCACGAATCCCATCTCCTCGTCAGAGAAATCTTTACGAGGCTCGCGTCTAGATATCGCGCTGCATCATGCGGCGGCGACGGCGGGCGAGGATGCCTGCGAGAGCGAGTAGGCTCAGCGTCGTGGTGCTGGGCTCTGGGATGACGTCGGAGGGACCGCGACCGATGACGAAGTCAGTGGCCGTGCCGTCGTAGGTGAACTGCACGCCGTCAGTGCCGTAGTACTTGCGGATGCCGTCGTACTCGACGTAGATGGAGGAGAGGTCGTCTTCCAAGCCATCGCTGCCGCTAGGGAGCAGATCGATGAGGTTGACCGTCAGGGTACCGCCCATGCTGTCAATCATATCACCGTCGATGAGCGTCACACGGAAAATGCTCGTACTCATGAGCTCTTCGCCGAGTGTGACGTTGATATTCTGGAGCTCATTGATGGTCATCTGCTTGCTTGCTGCGATGTTCATCTGGCTGTAGGAGGCGTCCGAGTTCACATGGAAGTCCAGCGTATGTGTGTCGACGAGCTTTGTCGAGTCGGCGAGGTTGACTTGGCTGGTGCTGCTATCCAGCACCGTACCGAGGCTCACGCGGTTGACAAACCAGTAGTCGGAGCTCACATCATAGATGCCTTTTTCAAATAGCAGCCCGCGATCGCCAATCAGCGTACCCGTGGGGCTGTTGTCCGTCGTGATGGTAATGGAGTCAGCGCCCGTCTTGATAAAGCCACCGTGACCTACGCTGGTGATGTCACCGTAGAGTGTCACACGGTCATTGGCGTTGACGGTGCGCAGAGCGAGATTGGCGGTGGCAAAGCCGATGGCGTCCCCATAGGTGTCGCCTACCTTGGCTGTGACGGTGGCTCCGTTGCCAAAGTTCAGGGTGGCTTTCTGCACCTTTGCCTCGTTGGGGGCGTTGCGGCTGGGCGTGCCGTCGGGGAAGAGGTCGTTGACATTGTCTACCTGTTCGAAGGTCTCGATGCCTTCATCGACGCGGATGGCGACGGTGGACTTGGCATGGATCTCTTCGCGATCGCCATTGAGCTCTGGGATCATCTCTCCATTCTCATCTGTCTGACCTGGGCGCACGACGTAGGTCTCATCAGTGATAGCCGAGATGCTGCCTGAGATGATGCCTGATTCGTTGAGGCGTGTCAGGCTGCCTCCTTGTGCCTCAGGGATCTGGTAGCCTGCGCGCAGGTCCATGCCCACGGCATTGTGCGTGCCGGTCGCCTCAATCGTGCCGGTGAAGGCGTCAAAGCCGGTCGCATGCACGGTGCCGTCTGTGTAGGTGAGGTTCGTGCCGAGGTGGGAGGCGAGGCCTGCCGTGTCGTTCACGTAGCTCGTGTTGGTATTGTGGATCTTCGTCGTCCCTGAGATTGTCCCTGCGCTAGGGCCTGAGTAGCCGTCGGTGAAGACGGTGTTGTAAAGGATGGTGCCAAAGACGTACGAGCCTACACCTGAGACGGTGATATTGGAGCTGATGCTCTCGATGCGTCCCGCCTCGACGTGTATGCCTGTGGCAGAGCCTGGGTGGAGGGTGACTCCATGATCCGCGGCACCTGCTAGTCCTGTGGAGGTGATGTCTGAGCTGATGCTGTTGACACCGCTATCGTTCGCACGTACGACGATACCGACGGCCGCACCATAGCTACTCGTCTCGATCGTGGAGGAGATGCTCTCAGCTCCGCCCTCGAGGCTGATGCCTGTAGCCTTGGCGGCGGCGTCTACCTTGATCGAGCCTGCGAGGATGGCGTCGCCCTGTCCCCATTTGATATTGATGCCGGCTCCCTGAGAGGATGCGCCTATCGTGTTGCTGATGGATTGGATATCAATGCTGCCGTGGAACTCCTGAATATCGCGCGCGAGGATGCCCGCATAGCGCGAGACACCAGGATCTGTGTCGCGGATGACGATGCTGCTCTCGGCATCCACGATGCCGACGCGCATGCCGACGCCGTATTGCGTATGGCCGATCGCATAGATCCATGAGTTCGACGCGTTGGAGCCTGCATTGATGGTGATGTCGGTATTGGTCAGTGAGATGGTGTCATAGGTATTGCCCGAGATGCCGTAGATCTCATCGGACTCACTGATGACTTCGTCTGCAGCGGGGGGGGAGGCGTTCACTTGGATGCTGAGATTGCTCATCTCGGTGACGCCGTCCTTGCTCGATGACTCCAGCCAGAGGCCTGTGAGATTATTCTTCACGTTCGTATTGGTCGAGTCGCCTGTGCTCAGCACGATCTTGCCTGACAGGCTTTCGATGAATTCATTGAGATTGGCCTTGACCGCGATGGCTGTTTCGCTTGACGTGCCTGTCGTTTGATAGGTGACATCAATATTTTCGTGAGCGTGACTTCCAACGATCGTGACTTGGTCCCCTTGAGACCAGACAGTTCCTGTGCCAAATAGGAGGAGATTTAGACCTGCTATATATTTCGTGCTGGCGTTTTTTGTAGAACGATCTTTTGTTATCGAGTTGCGCTTTGTAGTTTTCATGTGGGTGTGGGTGAAAGGAGTTTTGCATTCTCTGCGTGGAAAGTCAAGTCGCTTTTATCTGTTAATTAAAAGGGTTTTGCGAATTTTAAGTGATTACAAACGGTAAGTAAGTGTGCGTGATTTTTGCTGTTTTATGATTGCAAATTTACGGTTTTCAGGTCATTTCGTGTGATGGCGCATATTGTGATATCAAATACTTGCGCCGAGTATTCCTATCAAAATGACGGGAAATAAAAATATTGAATTACGAAAACAATTTTTATGTAAATTGGCTGACATACATCCCATTGAAATGATAGGATTTTTTGTGATATTTTTTTGCAATAGGAGGCTGGGCGCAGCACTGGGGCTCGAGGCGCGCCTCAATAATCTCGCCCCACGCCGTTCATCGCCCTGTTATACCGTTGCGCGAGGCGGTGGCGGCTATCACTAGTTTCTAGCCTGCCAGAAAAAAAGCCACGCTCCTAGAGGAGCATGGCTTGATGTTCTCTGTGGTGAGAAAAATTAAAAATTATCCGCAAGGATCTCGAAGTGTGCCTGTGGGTGGAGGCAGGCGGGGCAGAGATTGGGCGCGCTGTCGCCTTCGTGGACGTAGCCACAGTTGCGGCATTTCCACTCGGTGCTGTCTCCCTTGGCAAAGACGGTGCCATTGTCGATGTTGTCCGCGAGCTTGCGATAGCGAGCTTCGTGGTGGGCTTCTACCTTGGCGATTTCGCGGAAGGTCTTGGCAATCTGGGGGAAGCCCTCCGCATCGGCCGTCTCGGCAAAGGCGGGGTAGAGGTCAGACCATTCTTCGTGCTCGCCAGCGGCGGCTGCGAGGAGGCAGTCGCGTGTGCTGGTGAGCTTGGCGCTGTCAGCCATGTGGCAGATCTCGGCACTGCCGCCTTGGAGGTACTTGAAGAAGAGCTTCGCATGCTCCTTTTCGTTGTCAGCGGTTTCTTGGAAGATGGCGCTGATCTGTACATAGCCTTCCTTCTTCGCGACGCTGGAGAAGTAGGTGTACTTGTTGCGAGCCATGGACTCCCCTGCGAATGCCTTGAGGAGGTTTTTTTCAGTTTCGGTACCTTTGATATTCATAACATGTGATGGTAAGGCTGTATTGACCTTATTTAGACATAATATCGTTTACGGTGAAAATGTCAACTGAAATTAGAATAATGTTAGATGCTGAAGAATTTAGATTATCTATCTATTTATTTGATAGCTAGATGATAGGGTTAGAATGGGGTGATGGGGTTAAATAGAAAAATTAGGGGAGGTGGATTTCATCTTCTTCGCTGACGCTCTCTTCGCGTGTCGCAGGCCCCAGCTGGCGCGGGGAGCTGCGGACGACAAAGATCAGGAAGAGGATGGTCATGCTCCCCCATACCAGCGGCATGATGACACCAGGGGCACCCGCGAGGAGCTTGGTGATGAGGGGATTCTGCGTCTCAAAGAGGTTCTTGTACAGCCATGCGGCAAAGACGAGTAGTAGTGCCCCCGGTGTGATCCAGTTGATCATGAGAGCGAGTCCGCGTGGGAGCTGCATGAGAGCACCCTCGCGCAGCTCTTCTAGCCCCTGCTGCGTCGTCACCTTGTTGCGGAAGAGCAGCAGCATCATGATGCAGATCACAAAGAGCAGCAGCGTGCCAAAGAAGA
>CAYJLP010000067.1:0-12586 GCA_964371115.1 uncultured Akkermansia sp.
GGCCCACCGCTTTATGCCATGATGTACCTGATCTTTATCCCCGCTGCCCTTTACGTCTGTGTTTCGCTCATTGCGCCCATGCGCTGGTCATGGATCGTGAGAATCTTGCTGATGCTCGCTCTCATGCTGGGGGCGTTTCGCGCGCAGATATTGAGTCACTTTTGGCCTAGCACCGAGCCTATTCTTCCCGAGGCTCCGCGTGAGGTGATGATCGTGGCATCGAGTCTCTATGTGGCGGTCTTTGTGCTCTCGCAGTTGACTTTTGCGCGCGACCTGCTCGTGTGGCCCGTGGTGCTGCTGCGCAAGCTGCTGGGGCGTGGCAAGCTGCGCTTTCCCTTCCAGTCCACAGGTTGGCTCGTCCTGCTGCTCGGCACAGCGGTGACCTCTGTGTGCATGTGGCAGTCCATGCGCGTCCCCGAGGTGCGGTCGATGGAGGTACGTATAAAAAATCTCCCCCAAGAAGCCGAGGGGCTCAAGGTCGCCTTCCTTGCCGATCTCCACCTTTCACCCATCAATGACGCCGCCTACGCGCGAGCTATCGTCGAGCGTGTCAACGCGCTGCAGCCCGACCTCATCCTCATCCCCGGTGACATCGCTGATGGATTCATGGAGCATAGGAAGAGTGCTCTCGCCCCGCTCGCCGATCTCAAGGCGCGCTACGGCGTCTATGTCTCACCAGGCAACCATGAGTACTACTCAGGATACCAAGACTGCATGAAAGCCTACCGCGCGCTAGGGCTCAAAATACTGGAGAATGAGCATGCTGAGGTGTTCAAGGGGCTCAGCCTCATCGGTGTCGCCGACTACGCAGGCTACGCGAGCTCCTCGCCTCACGCCATCGAGGAGCCTGGTGTACACATGTCCAAGGCGCGCCGCGGTGTGCCTGCGGACAATGTAAGCATCCTGCTCGGACATCAGCCCTGCATCGCTGAGCGCGAGAATATCCGAGGCATCGACCTGATGCTCTCAGGTCACTCCCATGGAGGGATGATGTCAGGACCTCTCTCTTGGTTCACGAACTACGCGTCGGCGGGCTACCCGAGGGGGACTTATCAGATAGGAGACACGCAGCTCATCGTCACGACGGGGGCGGGGACATGGCCCGGCGCGATGTTTCGCTTTGATGTGCCCTCAGAGATCCTTCTGCTGAAGCTGATATCTCATTAATAGAGGAAAAGAAATATTTTCTTACCCGCCTGCGTGCTCTGTCACGCGCACGCAGGCAGTTCGTCGCGCGTTATGTGAAAATCTTCTCTTTTTTTACAAAAGGTTATTTGGATGAAAAAAAACTCGCTTTCTTACCGTTTGAAAGCTATACTCGACGTAGTAAATGTAATATACCCCTTCTTATGATCACAAAAGAACTCACCATCTTAAATAAGCTCGGTATCCATGCACGCCCAGCTGCGCAATTCGTGCGTCTTACCTCCAAGTACAAATCAGAAGTCACCGTAGAGAAAGATGAAGAATTTGTTGATGGCAAGAGCATCATGGGGCTCATGATGCTCGCCGTGGGCTGTGGCTCATCCATCAAGGTGACCGTAGAGGGCGATGACGAGCAGGTCTTGATCGAGGAGATTGAGAAGTTGATCAACTCGCGTTTCGGTGAGGTTTCGTGATCGAGACGTGTAGGAAAAGACATGAGAGACGAGCTGGCTCATGAATGAAGAATTTGAACGTCGTTTGAGGGGGATCCCCATTTCCCCTGGCATCGCTATGGGGGCTATGCGCATAGAGATCGGAGGAGGTGTAGCCCCACGCACCTACGCGATCACGGAGAATCTCATCGAGCGCGAATGGATGCGTCTCGACGTCGCGCTCGAGCGCACCGAGGAGGCTATCCGCGCGCTCAAGCAGCGCGTGGAGCGCATCAGCGGGGATAACGAGGCGGCGATCTTTGACGTCCATCTCCTGCTGCTGCGCGATCGCACCCTCATGCAGCGTGTGCAGTCCGAGCTGCGCTCCCGCCTGCAAAACATCGAGTCCGTCTACTACGCTGTCGTCCAGAACTACATGGAGGTGATGCGTCAGATTGACGATCCCTACCTCCGCTCACGCGTCGCCGACATGGATGACGTGATGCGCCGCGTCCTCGGTCACCTACAAGACGATGAGCAGACCGTAGCCCCGCGCCGCAGCATGCAGGAAGGAGCCTGTGTGCTCGCCGCCCACGAGCTCACGCCGAGCATGACGGTGAACCTCGATAGGAAAACCGTGCTCGGATTTGCCACTGAGATAGGCTCGGCTGTCTCCCATACTGCCATCCTCGCCCGCTCACTGGGCATGCCCGCCATCGTCGCTGTGCCCCAGCTGCTGCTGGAGTCGAAGATGGGGCAGATGGTCATCCTCGATGGCTACAATGGGCATCTCATTTCCAACCCCAGTGAGCGCACGCTAGAGTATTATAAAAACCTCCAGTCAAAGAAGGAGCAGGAGCGCGAGGAGCTCGCGCGGCACAATCATCTGCCCGCAGAGACGCGAGACGGCCGCCGCCTGCGCCTCGCGGTCAACATCGAGTTCTCCCACGAGTTCCCCTCTATTCAAGAATCGAACGCCGAGGGCGTCGGACTCTACCGCACGGAGTTCTTCCTGCTCGATGAGCACAGCACCGTGCCCAATGAGGAGGAGCAGTACCAGCATTACAAAGAAATCCTTGCCGCTGCCGCCCCCCACGAGGTTATCTTCCGCACCCTCGATGCGGGCGGAGACAAGTTGCCCTTCGAAGAGTGTAGTGAGAAGGAGGACAACCCCTTCCTAGGCTGGCGCGGCATACGCGTCTCGCTGAGCCGTCCCGAGAGCTTCAAAGAGCAGCTACGCGCCATCCTACGCGCCTCCGCCCATGGCAAGCTCGCCGTGATGTTCCCCATGATCTCAGGGCGCAGCGAGCTATTGGAGGCGAAGGGGCTCCTCGACGAGTGCCGCACCGAGCTGCGCGAGCGCGGGGAGAGCTATGATGAGCACATCCGCGTCGGTATCATGATCGAGGTGCCCAGTGCTGCCATGATCGCTGACGTGCTTGCCCCCCATGTCGACTTCTTCTCCGTCGGGAGCAATGACCTCACACAGTACACCATCGCGGTTGACCGTGTGAACTGTCGCGTCGCCGACATGTTCCGCCCCGCGCACCCAGGAGTCGTACGCCTCATGCACCAGACCGTGCAGGCGGGCGTCTCCACCTCCATCTGCGGCGAGACGGGTTCCGACCTCATCTTGTTGCCACTGCTTGTCGGTTTGGGCTTTGACTCCATCTCGGCGGGGGCACACGTGCTGCCCTCCATCCGCTACGCGATCCGTCAGCTCAACTACGTGGACTGCGTCGCGCTCGCCCAGCGAGCCTTATGCGCAGGCGAGGCGAGAGATATACGCGATATGTCTCGAGAGCTTGCCATGCAGTCCTACCCGAATCTATTGGGCTGATGCTGAGGGATGAATGAAGGCTTGAGTTATTAAGAAAAGACTATAGTTGCGCGGAAAAAAGAAAACATACTCACAAGATACAAATCCTGTCTGCAAGCTCGAAAAGAGTTGCTATTTTCTACGCTAGAGGATATTATTTTCTTGGATCCTTATGAAGATACTTTCACGCATAACCATACTAGCCTTAACTACCCTTGCTGCTTCGTCCTGCTCGACCATCACTCAGAACCAGAGTCAAAGTCAGAATCAAAACCAGAACCAAGATCAGCGACAAGGTCAAGGTCGCGACGATCAACCCATCGTCGAAGTCAAAGGTGCGCAAACCAACCAGCCCACCTCTCCGCAGGAGCTCAAGCCCCCTGTGAAACCCAGCACCGTCAAACCGACGACCAAACAGCCTACACAGACCACACGACCCACCGTCACCCCCGCGACCAAGCCCTCGCCCACAGTCAAAGTTACCCCCAAGGCACCGGGACGCAAAGTACACCGCGTCTCCATCAACGCCCCCTACGTCGCACTCACCTTTGACGACGGACCCCACCCCACCCATACACCACGCATCCTCAATATTCTCAACAAATATGGGGCAAAGGGGACATTCTATGTCCTCGGCACACGCGTGAAGAGCCACCCCTCCATCCTCGCAAAGGCCGTCGCCTCGGGGCATGAGATCGGTGTGCATACCTGGGACCACCCCTCCCTGACCAAGATCAGCCGCGAGGCAGTCAACAGCCAGATGGATCGCTCCGTCGCTGCTATCCGCTCCGCCATCGGTCGCAGCGTACGCACGATGCGCCCTCCCTATGGAGCTGTCAACACCGACCTCGTCAACCACTTCTCGCAGAAATACGGCCTGAGCACCATCATGTGGAGTGTCGACACCAATGACTGGAGACGCCCTGGTGTCTCCGTCGTCACCTCCCGCGCCGTCAATCAGGCGAAGAACGGCTCCATCATCCTGCTGCACGACATCCACGCCCCCTCTGCCGCTGCCGTCGAAGGCATCGTGAAGGGACTCCAAGCCCGTGGATTCAAGCTCGTGACCGTCAGTGAGCTGCTCCGCCGCGCCCGCGCAGAAGCCCGAGGTGGTGCCACCGCCTCCGCGCCCAAGCTCGCAGTCGCAGCACCCGCTGCCCCTGCACCCGCACCCGCACCCGCTGTCGCTTCCCTCTAAGTCTACAGCGTACACATCACTCCCTCTCCCCTCCATCTACTCCGCGAGAGTAGGGGAGGGGACTGTTCTTTTTTATGAAATCAGGTCTAGTCTATCTCGTAGGCGCGGGTCCCGGCGATCCGCAGCTCCTCACCATCAAGGCAAAAAATCTCCTCGAACGCGCCGACTGCGTCGTCTACGACGCGCTCGTCTCCCCCCTCATCCTCGGCTACGCACAGGCAGACGCCGAGCGCATCTTCGTCGGTAAGCGCGCCGATCAGCACGCCCTGCCACAGGAGGAGATCAACGAGCTGCTCATCAGCTGCGCGGCCAAGCACCGCCTCACCGTCCGCCTCAAGGGCGGCGACCCCTACGTCTTTGGACGCGGAGGCGAGGAGGCACTGCACCTGCACGCCGCTGGCGTGAGCTTCCAAGTCGTGCCTGGTATCTCCTCCGCACTCGCCGCCCCCGCCTACGCCGGCATCCCCGTCACGCAGCGCGGACTCTGCACCCAGTTGACCATCTTCACCGGTCACGAGATGGATGGCAAAGAAAGCCCCCAGCTCGACCTCAGCCGCATCGCCCAAGCAGACGGGACAAAAATCATGCTCATGGGTATGAAAAAACTCGACGGCATCGTCGCACAGCTCATCGCCGAGGGGCAAGACCCCAGCACCCCTGTCGCCCTCATCCAGTGGGGCTGCACCAGCAAGCAGCGCAAGCTACTCTGCACCCTCGGTGAGCTCTGCGCGCAGGTGCAGCAGCAGGGATTCGCCGCACCTGCCATCCTCGTCATCGGAGAGGTCGCTAGCCTCAGCCCCAGCCTCGACTGGTACAGCCGCATGCCCCTGCACGGGCAGCGCGTCATCGTCACACGCACCCGCCAGCAGGCCAGCAGCCTTCGCGAGGGACTCAGCGACCTCGGAGCGGACGTGCTGGAGCTGCCCCTCATCCGCATCGCGCCTCCTAGCGACCGTCACGCCTTTGCCGAGGCCGTCGTCGATGCCCCCCAATACGACTGGCTCGTCTTCTCCAGCCCCAATGGCGTGGCACGCTTCTTCCAAGCCTTCTTTGCCGTCTATGAAGACATACGCGAGATAGGCGGTGCACGCATCGCCGCCGTCGGCCCAGGTACAGCCGCGGAGCTCAAGAAATTCGGCCTCATGGTCGACGTCATACCGCAGAAAGCCGTCGCAGAGGAGCTCATCGCCGAGTTTGACCGCAAGGCCGACGAGTTCGGCGGCATCGAGCACTCCAGCATGCTCTGGGTACACGGCGAGCAAGCACGCGATTATCTCTACAAAGAGCTCATGAAGCGCAAGGCCATCGTCGATGAATGCCTCGCCTACCAGACCGTCATCGAGAGCGAAGACCCCACAGGCATGGGTGCCCTCATCGAGCGCGACGGCGCCGACTGGATCACCTTCACCAGCGCGAGCACCGTCAAGCACTGGGTGAAGCTCGGACTCCAGCTGCCCACAGGCTGCCGCATCGCCAGCATAGGTCCGGTGACCACCGCCGCGCTCAAGCACTGCGGACTGCGCCCCGACATCGAGGCCGCCGAGCACAGCATTCCCTCCCTCATCAAGGCCATCGCGCAGGCCTGCGCATCCTGATTTGCACCTGATTCTCTCCCCCATATGAATGGTGATATCCACCCCCATTCCCAGCCCATGCAGCTGCTCTGTCTGGGTGTGAACTTCCAGTGCTGCCCGCTGGCCATCCGCGAGCAATTCGCCGTCTCCAAGTCGCATATCAGCGAGGCACTGCGCGCCATCGTCGCGCTCCCCGCCATCGTGGAATGCGTGCTACTCTCCACGTGCAACCGCACCGAGATCCTCGCCTGGGGACGCGACGCGCAGGCGCTGGAGCGCAGCCTTATGCAGTACTTCGTCGGTGAAGCAAGTGAGCAGCTGGCGCATTACTTCTACCGCTACCGCGATGCCGAGGCACTGCGCCACCTCGCGCAGCTCGCGGCAGGGCTCGACTCCATGATCATCGGTGAGACCGAGATCTTTGGCCAGCTGAAAGACGCGTACCGCGCCGCTCTGGCGGAGAAAGTCACAGGCGCGTACTCGAACCGCGTCTTCCAGCGCATCTTCTCCATTGGGAAGAAAGTACGTCACGAGACCCGCATCACGCAGGGACCCACCTCCATCGGAGCTGCCGCCGTCCAGATGGCACTACGCGAGATGGGGAGTCTGGAGGGCAAGCGCGTGCTCATCATCGGGGCAGGGGACGTCGCGCGCAGCACCGCGCAGAGTCTCAAATCGCGGGGTGCAGAGGCCATCTTTGTTGCGAATCGCTCCTACGATCGAGCTGTCGAGCTCGCCGAACAGGTAGGAGGCAGCGTGATACGCTTCGCCGAGTGGCTGCCCTACTTTGAGCACATCGACATCGCCATCGTCTCCACGGCATCGCCCGTCTACGTCGTCCAAGAACATGCGCTCGCGGAGGTGCAGGAGAAGCGAGCCCTGCGCGCGCTCTTCCTCATGGATCTCTCCGTCCCGCGCAACGTCGACCCGAGCTGCGCGCAGATAGAGGGAGTGCATCTCTACGACATCGACGCTTTCGAGACACGGCGCATCGACGCCTCCCAGCTGCGCCAGGCCGAGATAGGCAAATGCGAAGAGCTCATCAGTCACTGGCTGCGCGAGGAGCAGACTATCTTGCTGTCGGGCGGGTGCAGGAGCATTCAGAACTTGTCATAAGAGCTCCGAGACGCTATCATCTCAGCTATGAGCGCGCCATCTCCTTCTATCTCCGTCGTCATCCTCTGCCACAACCACGAAGCCTACATCGAGGACTGCGTGCTCTCCGTGCTCAATCAGGACTACGAGGGCGACTTTGACATCGTCATCGGAGACGACGCCTCGAGCGATCGTACCTGCGAGCGCATCGAGCAGCTCCTCGCAACCCACCCGCGAGGCAAGCAGGCGCTCCTCATCAAGCATCCCAAGAATCTCCATGTCAGTGGGAATTGCTACCACACCACCGCCCACGCGCGCGGACGCTACATCATCCGCTGCGACGGCGACGATGTGCAGCGGCACGACCGCGTGAGCGAGATGGCGCGCCTCCTCGCGCTCTACCCCGAGGCACGCGTCTTCTCCTCCCAGCACTCCTTCATTGATGGCGAGGGTCACAAGACCGAGCACCGCGAGCAGGGAGAGCCCCGCTTGCAGCGCCACCAGCCGCGCCTGCGATTCGGTCGTATCTTCATCATCTGGGGCTGCGTCTCCATGTGGGACCGCGCCATCATCGAGGAGCTCGGCGATTTTTCTGCAGGCAAGCCCGACGACATGGTGCTCAGCTACCGCGCCTACCTCATGGGCTGCGACATCGTCCACTCGCCCAAGGCACTCGTCTACTACCGCCAGCATGGAGGCAATATGTGCAACATCAGCTCACGCGAGCAGCGCGACTACAAGTTCTCCCAGCTCTTCGTCACCGCCCACGCCCAGATGATGCTTGACACCTGCACCCTCTACAACCGCCAGGGCACACAGGGCGACTACAAAGAAACCGACTACAATCTCCACCAAGCCTACCTCGCCCTGCGCAAGGTGCTCCTCCACCCCCACGCCGAGTACGAGAATCATCTCCCTAGCAAGCTCCACTACGTCCTCTGCGCCTGCCGCACCTATCCAAGGAAGAGCCTCAAGTTCCTGCTGCGCCTCCTCCCCTCCCCTCTGCTGCGCCTCTACCGCGACAAGCTCATCCCCCTGCTGCGCCGCTGAGTGACGCGGCAGGGAGTTACCTATTAGTTTTTTAGCTATTCTTTACAAGCGGCATACAGCGCATAGCTCCGCGTATCACCTCATAGGTCTTGTCTAGGTCGAGTGTGTCATCAGATTTGAACTGGAGATAGCCACCCTCGAGGATGGCGACCGTAGCAGTGCCTTTGCCGAGCACCATGCGCGCGGGCTTGACGATGCGAATAGACGTTCCGTCTGAGAGGAGAAGAGGGCGCTGGGCAATGAGTGCCTCGTGGACACGCTGATACTGATTGCGTGATTCACGCTCCGCCCAGCCCACCTTGAAGGCGAGTTTCCTCTGCTCGAGCTGCATGTAGCCGCAGCCATTCACCCCCTGTGCGTCCTGCAAATCATAGCCGTCCCAGAAGAAGGCGACAAAGCCCCCCTGCGCGTTGTTGACAATATGCCAGTGCTCTGTGCTCACATCATGAGCATCATATGAGGAAGCCTCTAGGAGCCCATCCGCCAGCAAGCGCGATTGGAGATACTGGTAGAAGCCCATCCACGTGACGAACTGTCCCCAGAGCGGAGAGTCGCTCTTGAGCGTGGAGAATTGCTTGAACTCAGCGTCTATCCCCTCCAGATAGTTGCGGTAGGAGATGAGGATATGATTGGTCGAGCTGCAGCCCTGCAAGACGCGCAGCATATCCGCACGCAGCACAGGCGTGTATCCCTGCTGGCGTATAGGGTGATAGCAGCTCTGGTCAAAGGTCTTGAAATAGATTTTAAGGATATCTTCCTCCGCCACCTGCTGATTGACGCTGATCTCCTCAGCATAGCGGCGCAGCTGGTCGCTGTGGTCATGCGACGTGGTCTTGTCCTCGATGATGATGAAGTACTGCTCGTTGACGATGCAGAGGATGTCGATGTTGCAATGCTGCTTGAGCACGCGCAGCGATTGCACGCTAGGGCAGCTCCGGTTGCTCTTTTCAAAGAGGAGACTCAAGAATGCCTGTGCGCAGCGGTGCAGCTCAGCATCATGCGATTGAAGCTCTGATTTAGCCCATGAGAGCAGCCATGCGAGAAAGGCGTCTTGCGTGAGCTCAGAGGTGCCAAAGTGGAAGATATTGGGGATTTCTTTGTTCATTTTGTGAGTATCTATTGTGGATGGGGGTTTTTCCTATGATAGCATAGTCGTCATCAAAATCAAGAACATAAGCTAAATTAAAGCATATGTTACTGCTTTTTTATCTAGTTCCATGCTCTTCAGGGGATCTTGCAAAAGACGTGCTGTGATGCTCATTTTCGAAATCTGCAATTTCTGAAAACAAATTTTGCAAGGTTCCTCAGGGATCAAAAAAGCCCTGCATCACTGAGGACGCAGGGCTTTTTTGTGGTTGAATGATTCGTATTAGAGCACCTCGGGGGCAGCGAGATAGACGGTGCCGTTGCTCTGCATGCTCTTGCCGTCCATGGGAGCGTCGGCGTTGTAGATGACTTCAATCGTGTACTTGTCGCCCGCCTTGTGCTCGGGGAGCTTGAGCTTGTACTCGATGTGACGCTTCGCATTGCCGCTGAAGCCCTCGTGCGTATCGCTGGAGACTTTTTCCCCATTAACGAGCAGGGAGACAGACGAGATGGTGGCACCATCGCGTCCCGAGTCGTAGAAGAAGGCGACGGTGTAGTCACCCTTCATCTTCATATGGGGCGTGGCGTCGTAGCTTGCCTTGCGTGCGTTGACCTGTGCGGAGTTCCACTTGCCGAGCACGGGCTTGCGGTCGTAGTCGCTGCGGTTGTAGCCGAGGTGAGCTTCTTTGTTGTAGCTGATGCCGCGCGCATCCATGATAGGCAGGTACTCGACGAGACGCTCTTTGAAATCGCGGTAATTCTTGCGATCGAGCTGTGACCAGCCTACCTCAGCATAGGCCGCGATGCGGGGGAATGCCTGATAGTGCATGCGATCCAGCGTGGGTGTCCACTCCGTCCACATCTGGGTGCTGGGTCCCAGCACGCTCTTGGCTTCTTTGGGAGAGAGACCACCGAGGACGGGCTCGAAGTTGTAGGCCTTCTCGAGCGAAATGCTGCCGTAGCTGTAGTCGAGGTAGGTGGAGTAGCAGTAGCCATTCACGATGGTATAGCCGTCTTGGATGGCGCGCTTCGCGTGGTTGAGATCGCCCTTCCAGACGTGGATGATGGCGTTCTTGTCCAGCTTGTGCTCGGAGATGCCGCCCCCGTCATGGTTGAGGTCGATACCATAGATCTCATTCCAGCCCATGCCACGACGACCCTTCTGACGGATGATGTCAGCGACGCGATTGGAGAAGACCATCTGCACCTCGGCGAAGTTCTTGAGCTTGTGCTTCTTCATGAACGCGTCAATCTCGGGCAGGATGGGCATCGCGCCGAATTCTGCAGGCGTTGCCTTTGTGACGACGGCAGGCGCGTAGGGATTCTTTTCCTTGGGAGTCGCGCGCCACTGCTGATTGTAGCGTACCTCATCGCCGCCGAAGTGGATGACGGGACCGGGGAAGAGCTGCACGACCTCGTCCATCACATCAGAGATGAACTCATAGGTGCTTTCCTTCGTCGGGTCGAGGGCGACATTTGTGATGAAATCAATAGGCGTTTCCTTGGGAGACTTCAGCGAGAGGTGGGGGTAGGCTGTCGCGGCAGCTCCACTGTGACCGGGCATGTTGATCTCGGGGAGGATGGTGATGTTGCGATCAGCAGCATACTGGACGATCTCGCGGATCTGATCCTGTGTGTAGAAGCCACCGTGAGGCTTGCCCGAGTACCTGCCGCTCTTCCACGTGCCGATTTCTGAGTCCTTGCGGAAGCCACCGACCTCGGTGAGCTTGGGGTATTTCTTGATCTCGATGCGCCAGCCCGCGTCATTCGTCAAGCCCCAGTGGAAGATATTCATCTTCAGCAGAGCCATCTGATCGAGCAGCTGCTTGACCGCGTCCACACCGTGGAAGTAGCGGGCGTCGTCGAGCATGAAGGCGCGCCACCCGAAGCGGGGCTCGTCGCGCATCTCAAATCCCTTGTCACCTACTGTCCACTTGACGAGAGATTTTTCCATCTTCGGCGTGTGGAACTCGACGGGGAGCATCTGCATGATGCTAGAGACCGCGTAGAACGCACCTTTGATATCTCCAGCGATGATGGTGATACCATCCTTCGTGCTGCGCATGGCGTAGCCCTCGCTGCCCATATTGGCGGCGAAGCTGGTCATGCCACGCAGCAGCTCGATGGAGATGCTATTCTTGGGCGCGGCATTCGCCGCACCAGATTGGATAGGCAGGGGCAATCCTGTACCCTGAGAAAGGATCTTCTGGATGTTTTTTGCCTGCTTGGTGAGCTCGGGAGTAGGATTCACCACATAGATGCAGGTATTGGCATCAAGAGTGAAGGGCTCACTATTCGTGACGCTCATGTGAGAGGGCTTCGGGATGAGCTGCTCTTGACTCATGACTGGAGCGGCGAGAAGGCAGCTCAAGGCAATTAGTGCTTGTATACGCATGGATATAAATAATATTTGTTTACGATTAACCATGAGCGATTTTTTTAACACAAATGTATTACAATATCAGGTATTTACCATTTATCCAGTCGCCACGGTCAAGGGAATCTACACCCTAGCATATCGCCCCCGTCATGGCAAGGGAGAAAGTGACCAGAGGAATAAATGATACAGGTATACAGTCTTTTGATAGGAATACAAAAACACTATAAAAGAACATGTTATAACTAGTAGAGTTCTAATTTTTTTCGGAACAACAAAATTCCTGTTGCTAGCATCTCGAAAGCATGTTATAATGGGAGCACATGATTACTGGCACTACACACACAAAAGCCGCTGAGTGGGTCGAACAGGTCCGCTCCCTCTGCAAGCCTGCATCCGTTTACTGGTGCAATGGCTCCGAAGAAGAGTACAACACACTGTGCGATGCCATGGTTGCCGCAGGCACCTTCACTCGCCTTAACCCCGAGAAGCGCCCTGGTTGCTTCCTCGCCCGTTCTACTCCCTCCGACGTCGCTCGCGTAGAAGAGCGCACATTCATTTGCTCCGAAAAGGAAGAAGACGCAGGTCCTACCAACTACTGGGCAGATCCTAAGGAAATGAAGACTCTCCTCAACGGTCTCTTCGACGGTTGTATGGCTGGTCGTACCATGTACGTCATTCCTTTCTGCATGGGTCCTATCGACTCTCCTCTTGCTAAGATCGGCATCGAAATCTCTGACTCTCCTTACGTTGTCGTCAACATGCGCATCATGGCCTCCATGGGTGCTCACGTTCTCGCACGTCTCGAAG
>CAYJLP010000068.1:0-12550 GCA_964371115.1 uncultured Akkermansia sp.
TCACCGTCGTGCAGGCACAGCGCCGCATCCCCGTCCAGTACGCGAAGCGCGTCGTGGGTCACAACAAGATGGCACAGGGTGGCACCCAGTACCTCCCTCTCAAGCTCAACTACTCTGGTGTGATGCCCGTCATCTTCGCCACCGCCATCCTCTCGCTGCCCTACATGCTGGTACGCACGGTTGGCTCGGGTAGCACATGGTTCCATACCATGATTGACACGATGCTGTCTCCTTACAACATCTGGTACTACCTCATCTCGGCATCTCTCATCTTCTTCTTCTCCTACTTCTGGGTGGCTACCATGTTCCGCCCCCAGCAGATCGCAGAAGATATCAAGAGCTCGGGTGGCTATATCCCTGGCGTGCGTCCTGGAGCCCCTACGGCACTCTACCTCGACCAGACCATGACACGTCTGACGACCGCTGGTTCCTTCTTCCTTGCGATGATCTTCTTCATCCCCAATATCCTCTCCGTCGCTCAGTTCTTCGGCGGTACCTCCCTGCTCATTCTTGTCGGTGTTCTTCTCGACATGATGCGCCAGATCGAGACCACGCTGCTCCAGAAGCACTATGATGGCTTTATGAAGAAGGGCAAGATCCGCGGCAAGTACGCGCATCTCCAAGGAACGGGTGAAGCCGCTAGCAGCCGCCTCGTCGTCTTCGTCTGGATTGGCATCGCGACCGCCGTCCTCATCGGGGCAATCATCGCCGCAAGCTAAATTACCGTTCACAATTACTACTAAACAAGCCTCATTATAGAGGCTTGTTTAGTAACTAGATATCTCCTTTTAGGCTCAAGTAGCTCCTAGGCTGCTATATTCGAAGTAATCATTATTCGATAATTACATCGAAATTATATAGAATTAGCCCAAGACTGCGATTCTTTAAACTACGAGCACCATGAAAGATACACCTGCCAAAATTGATTTATGTATTGTCATTCCTGTTTATAATGAGCAGGATGCTATTGGAAATGTCCTGAACGAGTGGGTTGCCATGCTCGATTCATTGTATATTAATTATCAGCTCCATTGTTACAATGACGGCTCTAAAGACCAGAGTGCAGATGTGCTCGAGCGTGCAGCAAGTGAGCATCAGGGCAAGGTTGTCGTGATCAATAAATCGAACTCAGGTCACGGGCCTACCATCTTGCGTGGTTACCGTGAGACTGCAAGCAAGGCCAATTGGATATTCCAAATGGATAGCGATAACGAGATGGGCTCTTCGACTTTTGGTAAGCTATGGGCGCAACGCGAGGAGTACGATTTTTTATTAGGACGACGTTCAGGTCGTGCTCAGCCACTGCCTCGCAAAGTGATTAGTAAAATCTCACGGCTTGTTGTACGATGTTTTTATGGCGCGAGTGTCTGGGATGTGAATGCACCCTATCGTCTCATGAGAAGTGAGGTTTTTCAAGAATTGTACAACCAGATTCCCGATGATACGTTCGCACCAAATGTGATTATCTCAGGCTTCGTAGGGCGCAACAAGCTGCGCTATTATGAGGTGGGTGTCGAGCATCAGGATAGACAGACAGGGGAGGTTTCTATAAAGAAGTGGAAACTTTTCAAGGCTGCTATGCGCTCTTTCAAGCAGACTATTCTCTTTTCATTTAAGAAGGCATGAACAAGCAGCTCTTCAGATCAGAGCTGATGCATTTGATACGCTACAGTTGCATCGGTGTGCTGTGTGCGACCGTAGACTTTCTTTTGTTCACCAGCCTGATGCGGTGGACAGGTGGCGATTATCAGTTGATTAATGTTGTTAGCGTATGTGTCGCTATCAGCTTGAGCTTTCTGTTGAACGCCTATCTTAATTTCAAGCGCACAGATCGCCTATTCAAGCGCTTTTGTACCTTCTTCAGTGTTGGTCTTTTGGGGCTTCTTATAAGTGCGATTGCGCTATACATTTTAGTAGACCTGCTGCTGCTTTCGACAACTTATGCGAAGCTTATAAGCATTGTATTTGTAACCCTCGTCCAGTTTACACTGAATCGTCTTTATTCCTTTCGTCTATAATAATAGATTTCTTTTTCATGATAAAAAAAAGAAAAGTGCTTATTGCGGTTTTTCTCGTCCTTTACGCGTTACTTACCGCTTTTTTCTATGGTCGTCATTATACTGTGATCACGCCGCATCTCTTGACTGAGACGGATACGGGCTTTTATAGTGTTGTTGCAGACGCTATTTTAGCTGGTAAGCAGCATTATGTGGAAGTATGGGACCACAAGGGACCGCTCTGGGCGTTGTTCTTTACTATACCCATGCTTCTTGATACGAGCTCGTACATGGGAATTCTCTATCTATGGGCCGTGAATCACATCGTGATATTTAGCTTTAGCTATCTCATCGCGCGCTTGTTTTTATCGCAGACTGCATCCGTGCTTGTGGTCTTTGTCTTACCATTTGCAGTCCTGGGGAACTTTGCTGCCAATCCATCGGAGATCGTTCTTAGTTTTCAGTTAATTTCGCTTTATCTCTTCCTAATAAAGTATCTCAAGCAGCAGTCGATTAATATCTGGCCTCTTTTTGGCTTCTTTGTTGGCTGTACCCTGTTATTCAAGTTTAATTTAATTGCGTTCTGGGCTCCTTTCTTGCTATGGGATGCGATTAGTTTGTGGAAGAATCAGGGGGGCGGCTTGCTTCTACGCCGGATTGCTCAGTTTTGTTTAGTCATTGCTTGCGTTTCGCTATTTACATTTTCATTCATTTCTCCCTATGAGACATGGGTGCATTATGTCCTGTTTAATTTGTTTTATGCAGGCGAGAGCGCACCGTTCACTTGGCTATTCGTCGTGGATCTAGTCGAGGGGTTCTCCTTTACTCGCGATTGGGGCAAAGCTGTACCCATACCGCTTTTCGTTCACATTGCGGTTGGATTATTTTTCGCACTCGCGTGGATTGTCTTTTCCTCAGTTTTAAAAAGTAGAGCGATTTTTTGGACTCTCTGTGCGGCATTCTGCCTTTGCCTCGTAGCTGTTTTCTCAGGCGGTCGTGTCTATTATCAGTATTATAATACATTCAAGCCATTTTATATCTTGGCTCTTATATGGGGGCTTCGGTATGTGTCAATACGCTGCGGTCATAGAAAACCACGCCTTTCACTGCGGTTTGTATTGCCCTCAGCACTGTTGATCGGATGCGGCCTTTTGGCGAGTTACTTATTTGTTTCTGTTAGGTATCGAGACGTTTTAGTACTAGATCAGCAGACACGTCAGGACTGTGAGTATATTAGGAATCTGACAACTAGGGGAGAAGATTTGCTTGTGATTAACGCAGATGCAGGTTATTATCATATGACTGGCAATGTGAGCCCTATTCGCTATCCTGCGCCGCCAGGAATTGACTTCCGTAACTTCCCTCATCACATAAACGCGTGGAAAGAGAGTGTTGCCTCAAGGCAGTGCCAGTACATTCTGGTGGGAAACATGCAAAGTGAGAATTATGATGGAAATGTCTTTTTGAGCCGGCGTAAAGTGACGAGCTTTGTTCTGTCACATGGTTATGAGCCTGTTGGGGCACCTTTAGTGCATGGCTTGACGTTGTATAGGCGTATACAATAAGCCTGATTCCTTCCCGTGTGCGATTTTCTTCTTGCTCTAAGTGTAATGTATGAGATAATCAATTTCTAGACATGAGCGACTCTGAACTCCACTACAAAGAACCAACTGCGAAGGAATGGCGCGGCTTTTGGACACTTGTTGCTGTCCAAGCGCAGAATGCCTTCAATGAGAAAGCAGTGCAGTTCTTGCTCATTCCTCTCGCTGTCTGGCTGCAAGGGGCGTCTGCAAGTACGCTTGAGTACACGCTGGGTGCGATCTTTGTGCTGCCCTATATCCTCTTTTCTCCCTTTGTTGGGTGGCTCGCTGATTGTTTTTGCAAGACGCGTATCATTCAGGTGATGAGTGTGGTGCAGTGTTTTATCATTGCTGCGATGCTGTTTTGTTTTTATCAGCATGATTTGCGCGCCGCTATCATTTGGTTTGCCGTCTTTGCGGTGCAAGCGACCATCCTTAGTCCCGCGAAGAAGGGGATTGTCAAGGACATGCTGGGCTCCAAATACATCGGCTATGGATCGACCATCATTGAGACGAGCATGGTCTTTGTGCTGCTTGCTGCACAGATTGGTGTCTTTTTCTGGTTCTCTGCCCTGCTGGATAGCTACTCGACGATGCCGAATGCTGAGCAGGAGGCGGGCTGGAGTGCGGTGAAGTACTCGACTTGGGTCTTCCTCATCCTCGCAGCTCTTGTGGCGGTGGCTTCCTTCATTATCCCGCGCTACCCTAGTCTGCAGAAGCGCCCCTTCAGCTATTCGCTCTTCTACGAGCATATAGTGCAGGTGAAGTACCTCTGGCGTGACCGCCAGCTGCGCCTCAGCGAGATTGGCATTTGCTACTTCTGGTGCCTCGCGGGCTCGCTCTTCCTCATCATCATTCAGGTGGCGAAGGATCTCAGCACGCAGAATGCCGCAATTGACTTCAGTCTGAAATGCGGCATCCTCATGGCGTGGCTCGGTGGTGGCGTCGTGCTCGGTGGCGTCGTCGCCTCCCAGCTGGTGAAGCGCCGCAATGAGCTGGGATTGATCCCCTTTGGCGCGATCGGTATCACGGTGTCCACACTCTTGCTGAGTATCTTCGACATTGATACCTACGCGAGCAACATCATGCTCTTCCTGACGGGCGCGTTTGGTGCCGCCTACCTCGCTCCCCTCAATACCTATCTCCAAGATAATTGTGATCCCGCCCAGCGCGGCAACATCATCGCGGCGGGCAATCTCATCGACAATGTGATGGGACTCGTCGCCGTCATCCTCATGTGGGCGATGCATGAGATGGGCGCGTCACCGCAGCATCAGTTTTTCGTGCTCTTCTTGATGAGTCTGCTCATCATGATCACGTCCCTGCGCCTCATCCCGCAGGAGTTCATCCGCATGATGGGCATCTGGATCATGCGCTTCTTCTACCGCCCCTGCATTATCAACCAGCAGCGCATCCCTGAGCGCGGCGGCGTGCTACTCATGGCGAATCACGTGACCTATGCTGATGCGCTCTTTATCTCGATGATTTCCCCTCGCCCTGTGCGCTTCATTGTAGCGGAGGAGTTCATGGGGGTGCATACGCTGGGTTGGGTGCTGGAGATTTTTAATTCGTTGCCCATTTCTTCAAAAAATCCCCGTGAAGCGCTCGTCAAGGCGGCGAAGGCGATCGAAGATGGTGAGGTGATCTGCATCTTCCCCGAGGGGCAGCTGACGCGTACGGGTAACCTCTCGCCCATACGCCGTGGCCTCGAGCTCATCGTGCGCCGTGCGAATGCGACAGTCGTGCCTATTTACATGGACAATCTCTGGGGCAGTATCTTCTCCTTCCACGGCAATCGTTTCTTTACGAAGCTGCCTCGTCAGGTGCCTTACCACTTTACGGCGGCGGTCGGCGCGCCCATTAGTCCTCGTGATTTTAAGACGGAGCATGTGGCCAATATTTTCCGCCAGCTTTCGGCGAGCTGTATTGAGACGACGGATGGCGGTGGCACCGAGCTATTGCTGCGAGCACTCGACAGCATGGGGGATAGAAAATTCCTCTATTACGCAGATCAGCCTGTGCTCAAGGCACATCAGGTAAGCGCGGCTCTCGTGAGTCGCAATATTCCGCAGGACTATCCCGCGCCTGTACGTGATTGGCTCAAGCTACTTTTCCTCGCCTGTGAGGATAGGATGAGTTTGCATCGCTTTTGGCTGAATGCCTGTCAGGTGCGCCGTGTGAATGCGCTCAAGGAGGAGTATCAGCACATCCTTACGACTGTAGGCTACCATGAGCCCCATGAGACGGTGCTTGCTGTGCTTTGGCCCATCATCACGCATACGCCTGTGCATCTGATCAGTTCCCCGCATGCGACGATACCGAGCTCAGTGGGGCAGCTCGTTGGTAGTACGGTGCTACGTCGCTTGCTACACAAGGTTATTCCACCGCGCCAGCTTCCTTTCTTTGACTTTAGCCTGCAAGGCTCGATGGCAGCACCCAACGTGCGCTGGCGTCCTTGCTTTGCCACCCATGGCGGCAAGATTATTTCGATGAGCATGTCGAAGAGTATCTACAAGCTCTCTGATGATACGGTGCAGCTGGGCATGCGTCCGCGCACGCGCGGCATGCTCTTACCTGGCTATAGCTGTACTTGTTCGTCGGCTGAGCCTACCATTAATTCACCTGCACTTTCCAATAGCTATACACTGCCTGCGCATTATTATCTGGATGAGAGTGGTTTTGTTGCTGAGCTTTCTTAAGGGGGCTTCTAAATTCTCGTCATTCTAAATAAGAATAATCAGAAAATCGCTTCTCGAGGCAGCTTTTTGAGCGCTTTTAGGCTGGATATCCCGTCGCTTTTCCCCTACGAGGTGTCGTAGGGGGCTCTGGTCTCAAATTGACATGCAATTTGTCGTGAATTTTCGTCTCAGAGGACACTCTGAGTCATCAATTCGTAAACAATTCATCTCAAAATCTTCCCTCTCGAGAAAATAGAAGCCCCCTAAAAGCTGTAATTTCGCGCCAAATGCATCGAAAGACGTGCTATTATGTTCATTTTTTCGATTCAAGTTCTGAGTGGACCAATTTCTCTAGGATCTAAAGAATCGCTTGGTTTTTTATTGTTTTACATCCGTGTCTTTGTTTATTGGAGAAGTCAACAATAGTTGTGCTCGGGTTTTTATGTATCTGTGATGCATTAATCTAAAAAAACAAACAGGTTATTAACTTGGTGTGCTGTTGGTGGAGAATTCGATTAGCAGTTCTTTCAAAATCCTTTTTTTTGTTTTGTGTAATGAGAAAATCGAAAAATAATATTTTCTCATATTCCGCGCTAGCGCGTGATTCTACTCTGTGAGAGTGCTTAATATCTGTCTATCGTTCTATCTGCTGTTGTTTTTTTGATGATTTGGTAGGGGGAATTTTCTATACAAAATATTAAATATCGAAACTATTAATTTTAATATGTCGTCTTTGTATGGCATGGTTGCATCCCAATGATTGATTATCATTCGTCTTGGCTATGACGTGAGTGTTAGGTGTGATTGGTTTTTTTTGCGTTGACAAATGCTTGTCAGTAAGTATTATAAGTGATAATAAATATTTCACATTATGAGTAATTTTGTTATTTCTATAAAGTTGGTGCAGCGCACTTTTTGGACGGTTTGGGGACTGGGTGCTGCTATCATCGCTGCTGGGGGATTGTTGATTGTTCTACTTTTTCTCGGTCCTATGACTTGGCATGAGCTCTTTCACAAGACTCCTGTCTGGGAGGAGACGATAGGGGATCTGATTGACAAGAGTAGTGTGGAGGTCATTGATAGCACTTCGCAGCGCATCGGTTTTGCGGGACTTGATTATGAGGCGGGTTTCCTCATCAAGCCTCGCACTGAGGAGGCGCGTGCGCGTATCCTTACGACCATACACGAGCTCAATCCTCTGAATCGTCGTGATCGTAGTAGAGATAGCTTCGTGCTCACTGAGGGGCTGGATCTGGCCTATGAGCCTTATTTTCGCAAAAAGCTTCTCTACACCTTCTTTGGGCATAATGGAGCGGCATATAATGTCTACGTGAGTCCTGATGACTATATTTATGTGAGCTATTCGAAGCATTCTGCATCAATCATGGAGGAGTAGCGATGAAAACTGGTTGACATCGTGATGTGGTTGAGTTAGGCTATGTATTATGATTTTCTTTTCTCAAAATCGTAGATTGACTCAGCCTCAATTAGGGGAGGAGCTGAGATGAATCTCTCCAGCTTCCTCCATTTTGCCTCCTTTGGCTTGAAGACGATTTTCTTTAAGCGCAAGGAAAAGATTCTCGGGACGATTATCCTGACGGACAAGTGCAATCTGACCTGCAAGCATTGCTCGGTCAACAATCACACCTGTGTGATGCACCCGCATCAGCAGATACGAGCCGAGATGGAGACGCTGTACGGGATGGGCGTGCGTATCTTGTTTTTCTCGGGAGGGGAGACGACGCTGTGGCGCGATGGTGAGCTGGGCTTGCGTGATCTCGTCATTGAGGCGAAGTCCATGGGCTTTCTGATTGTCAACGTGGTGACGAATGGCACCTTTCCCATTGATCTGCCCGAGGCGGATCTGATCCTGCTGAGCCTCGATGGGGATAGGGAGACGCATAACCTCATTCGAGGGCAGACTTATGATACGATCATGGAGAATATTGAGCATGCGACGGCGAGCAATATTTGCTTCTACATGGCGATCAATCAGCTGAACAAGACGACGATCGCCTCGGTGTGTGAGACGGCGAAGCGTATGAAGAATGTGCGCGCCGTGTCTTTTAACTTTCATACGCCCTATCCCGATACGGAGGATCTCGCACTGACGGTGGAGGACAAGCGGGTCTGTGCGCAGGAGATCACGCGCCAGATGGATGCGGGAGCGCCTATTTTCAATCTGAGGTCTGCGCTGCCGTATCTGGTGGAGAATAGCTTCCCCGTTCCTTGTCATCAGTGTGTGGTGATGGAGGCGGGCAAGCTCAGCACCTGTGGTCGCTGTGGGGCGAATGAGGGGCTGTGTGAGAAGTGCGGCTATTTCTTTGTTGCGGAGTATACCCTGTTGTTCAGGGGGAATGTGTCTGTAATTTGGGAGATGCTGCGTACTTATCCTAAGTTTTTCTGATCATGAGTTGGATTACCACGGCAACGCGGATGTGGCTGCTGCGCTCGCGCAAGGGCTTTGAGTTCACATCGCGCTATGATGAGCGGCTGGAGTATGAGGACTGCGAGGAGCTGGGGCTCTATGTGCATATCCCCTTCTGTAGGCGTATTTGTAGCTTTTGCCCCTATTGCAAGGTGCTTTTTGATAAGGAGCTCTGTGATAGTTATGTGGATTCTCTTTTGGAGGAGATCCATATGGTCGGGCGGATGGCGCGGCAGAGGAAGAAGGTGACGAGCCTCTATTTTGGGGGTGGCTCGCCTGCGCTGGCGCTGCATCGCTTGCCTGAGATCATGGGGACGCTGGGGCTGTATTTTGAGATCACGCAGGGCGTGGGCTTGGAGCTGCACCCGCAGGATGTGCAGGAGACGACACTGCGCGCGCTGCGGGAGGCGGGGGTGACGAAGATCAGCATAGGTATACAGTCGTTTCAGGATAAGTTCTTGTCTGTGCTCGGGCGCAAGACCTTTGATGTGGAGGTGATGCAGCGGGCTTTGGCGGCTGTGCCCTTTGAGACTGTGTCGATGGATTTTATCTTTGCGCTGCCTGAGCAGTCGAAGGATGATTTGATCGAGGATATTGAAACCGCCTTTCGTATCGGGGCGAATCATATTGCGGTCTATCCCTTTATTGATTTTACCTTTACGAAGAGCAAAGTGCGCGCGATGAGCAAGAAGGAGAAGCGGCAGCTGCTGGATGATATTACTTTGTATTGTGAGAGCAAGGGGTATAGGCGTGATTCGATCTGGACCTTCTCGAATACGGGGGAGGCGCAGTACTCGTCGATGACGCGGGATAATTTCTTGGGATTTGGGTGCTCGGCGACGACGCTGTTGAAGAAGCAGTTCAAGGTGAACACCTTTTCGATTGAGGCGTACAAGGCGCGAATTGCGGAGAGGAAGCTGGGAACAGCGTTGACGTGTTACTTTACGGAGCGGGAGCGCATGCTTTATTATTTGTTCTGGACGGCGTATAGTACGCGGGTGGATAGTAGGGATTTTGAGCGGTTCTTTTCTGTGCCGCTTCGGCGGATGTATGGGTGGGAGCTGTGGTTGGCGAAGAAAATTGGCTTTGCAACGGAGGAGGGAGGCGTGTATCGCATGACGCTGAAGGGGGCGTTTTATTATCATTATTATGAGAGTTTTTATACGCTGTCGTATATTGACAAGATGTGGGGACTGATGCGTGAGGAGGCGTTTCCGGAGAGGATGGATTTTTGAGGGGAAGGGGGGTGGCATCACCCAGTCGCGTTAAGTCGATGGATTCTTAAGCCATTTTGCATGCCAAAATGAGACGAAGAGAGCCCAAGACACTTCTTGGGCGGTTCTCGCGAAGCGAGAACTCTGAGGATAGACCTTAAGCGATCTCCGGCGATCGTTCGCCGGCGGGTCTGGGCAGAGCCCAGCAGGGTCAAGGGACGGAGTCCCTTGCGGGTTCGGGCAGAGCCCGAGGAAGCGCTGGATCGCAGATCCAGCAGGGCGTCAGTTCCGAGTTTTTTAGCACACGCCCGCGTGGCAAATCCTGCAAGGTGTTAACGCCGCAAACTGACGCCCCCGTTTATCCGCGCGCGAAGCGCGACAAATTTCTTCCGAGGCAAACGCGAAGCGTCACCACCAATGTAGCAACGGCCTTAACGCTTCGCGTTTGCTGCGGCAGATAACAGGCGCGATCCTCATCACCTTCGCTTCGCTCAGACCAGGCAGGAAGTGTCCTGCCTTTTCTTCGTCTCATTTTGCAGTGCAAAATGTGCGCGCGGGAGGACGGGGGCGTCAGTGTAGGCTGCGGCGACCATGCAAAGTTTGCCGCGCGGGCGTTTGGATTTGAGCCTCACTGACGCCCAACGGAGGCTGCGCCTCCTTGCTGCCGTGGGCGCGCACCTGCGGCGCGCCCGAAGGGACTCTGTCCCTTCACCCGCTGGGCTCTGCCCAGACCCACTGGCGAACGATCGCCAGAGATCGCTTAAGGTCTAGACCTTAAGAATCCAAAATGCTCCGCATTTTTTTCCATTCTTCGACTGCTCATGTTAGCTACACCCCTCCATGCGCTTTCTCCTTGACACCTTACGCTTATTTTATTATAGTGATCATCATGTTGCGATTTCCCCTCCTTGCCACCCTGCTCACCTGCTCCCTCTCCCCCGCCTACGATGTCA
Organism: uncultured Akkermansia sp.; assembly: GCA_964371115.1. Classification (GTDB taxonomy): domain Bacteria; phylum Verrucomicrobiota; class Verrucomicrobiia; order Verrucomicrobiales; family Akkermansiaceae; genus Akkermansia. The sequence goes on from CAYJLP010000068.1 coordinate 10,851, forward strand.
TCCCCAAGCCCGCTCGCGTTACTCCATCCGACGCCCCAGCCCTGCGCCAGCTCTCCGAGGTGACCGAGCGACTCGACCCCGCTTTCCAATCCACTCCAGAGTCCTACGCGATGCTCATAGCCGCCGATAGCATCGAGATCCGCTCCCACCACCCCCTAGGCTTCCAGCGCGCTCACCAGACTCTAACCCAGTTGCGCGAGCAGCTCACACGCAGCGGCTCTCTCCCACAGGGTCGCATCCACGACGCCCCCCAGTACGCCTGGCGCGGCTACATGCTTGACGTGGCCCGCCACTACATGCCCCTGAAGGATCTCAAAAAACTAGCCACCGAGCTCGCCCGCTACAAGTTCAACCGCTTCCACATCCATCTCACTGATGACAACGGCTGGCGATTCGAGGTGCCCGGATACCCCAAGCTAAAAAGCATCGCCAGCCATCGCCCCGAGACCTTCGGCAATGGCATCCCCGAGGGCGGTTGCTACACCCGCGCCGAGCTCCAAGACTTCGTCGCTCACTGCGTGAATCTTGGCATGGAGGTCATCCCTGAGATGGATATGCCCAGCCACAATCAGGCTCTCGCCGCTGCCTACCCCGAGTTCTTCTGCCAAGCCGTGGGGATGATGGTGCGCACCGGCGCCCATGCCCCCGACAAGCGCGCGCTGCTCGTCTGCCCCGAGAAGGAGGCTCTCTGGGTCTTCCTCGATGCGGCGATGCGCGAGCTGACCCATATTTTTCCCAGCCACTCCATCCACCTCGGAGGCGATGAGGCTCCCACCACAGAGTGGGATCGCTGCCCCGATTGTCTCAAGGCACGCCAGCAGCATGGCTACGCGGATGGGCACGACCAGATGCGCGCCTTCCTCACGCGCATGGCGCAGCTCGCCCGCAAGCACGACCGCGAGCCGCTGTTCTGGTATGAAAAAGATGAGACACTCTACCGCCCCGATGATGTGGTCTTCACGTGGTACCGCAACGAGAGTGCCAAGGCTCTCCAAGCGGCAGAGAAGCGCGGATTCCGCGTGATTCTAAATTCTTCTCCCTTCACCTACCTCGATTTCCCCCAGCTCGACGGGCAGCGTCACTACGACTGGATGCCCGTGGCGACGCTGAAGAATTTCTACGAGCTGAGGCCCGAGCGATTCCCCCAGCAGGCGCAGATCCTCGGCGTGCAGTGCAATCTCTGGACGGAGCGCGTGCCGAATCTCGAGCATGTGTTCTATCAGAGCTTCCCCCGTGCTATGGCGACCGCCGAGGTGGGCTGGACACCTGCAAAGCAATGCCAATTCCCCGATTTCCAAAAGCGCGTCGAGCAACAGGGCACCGATTTCTCTCAGCGCACAGGCTTCACGCTCGAGCGTCGCGTGGACAATCAGCCCACGCTCAATCACAAGGAGTAATTGCCTCTCACCCCATCAAGCAAAACACCCACGTGCCCTCAGGCGCGTGGGTGTTGCTGTCTCCCAAGGGAGGGAATGATGAAAAAGATCAACCGATGAGGTAGCGCGACTTGGGCAGCTTGCTCAGTCCCCAGACGAGCAGCCAGTTGATCCCCAGCGCGATGAAGGAGGCAATCGTCATCTTGACCGCACTAGGCATGTTCCATGTCAGAGCTGCGTGGTACACAGGTCCCAGAATGATGTAGTGGGAGAGGTAGATGCCAAAGGAGAGCTTCGAGAGGGATTGCAGCGGCTTGCTGAGGC
>CAYJLP010000069.1:0-12546 GCA_964371115.1 uncultured Akkermansia sp.
TGTCGTAGTCTTCTTAGGTGCGGGTGTGGAAGTTGGTTTCGTTTCTCGTGGTGTTGGTGTCTTCCGTCGGCGTGTTGAAGGGGGCTTCCGTCCCCGTAGCGAAGGTGGCTTTAAACCTCGTGGTGATGGTGTATTCCGTCCCCGTTGTGAAGGTGTTTTCATTCCTCGTGGTGAAGGCGGCTTCCGCCCCCGTGGTGAAGGTGGCTTCCGTCCTCGTGGTGAAGGCGGCTTCCGTCCCCGTCGTGACGATGATTTCAAGCCCCGTCGCTTCGAGGACTAATATCATTTGAGGTGTCTTCTAAACTCGCCTCTTTATTCAGCATGGACTTGTTTTACGAGGCTTCCTCGGAGCACGTCCTGAGAAAATAGAAGCCCCTGTAAGTCATCCCCCTTTACAAGCCGAGCTGCATACGTTATGATGCAGCTCGGTTTTCCATTTACGATATGAATTTCTTATCCCTATCTTTTGTCTCGACTCTACTCCTACTCGGAGGGCTCGCTGGCGCGGCTCCCGCACCCACCACGGGCACGACCTACGATCGAGACGGTCTAGAAGAAGATCTCGTAGAGCTCAAGAAAGAAGGCGAGCAGGGCAGTAGCTACGCCATGCAACAGCTCAGCCGCCGCTATGCCATGCATCGCATCACCGATCAGGCTACGCTGTGGCATGAGCGCTACGTCCAGCAGCTCATCAAGGAGGCAGAGGCGGGGCGTAGCAAGAGTATGCTCCAGCTCGCCGCACTCTACCTGCGTGGCAGTGAATTTCTCCCCCCCAGCCGCAGCGATACCGTGGCGTGGCTCACGCGCGCCTCGAGTGCAGGTGAGCCCTCTGCGGCCTACATCCTCGCCGATATCCACGCGCATGACAAGCAAGCACAGCTGGCTGAACAGAGCTATCGTCGTAGTTATGAGCTTTATAGTAGGCTCTTAGATCGCCCAGAGCAAAAGGCTGACGCTCTCTATTGGCTCGCCATCATGGAGCTTCATGGACAGGGACGGCAGAAGGATGCGAGCAAAGCGATTGCGCATTTCACCCAGTCGGCAGAGCTCGGCTCCCGCGTCGCGTTCCAGCGACTCTTCCAATGCTATACGTTGGGGATTGGCGTTGCCAAGGACAAGCAAAAAGCCCTCAGCTACGCACGCGAGCTAGCCGACAAGCATGATCAGCCAGAGATGGCATTCCTGCTGGCGAGCAGCTACCTTGATGGAGACGGTGTGCCCGTAGACAGGGCTCTTGGAGAGCTCTACCTTCAGCGTGCCTGTGAGCTCCAACTGCCCGCCGCCTACACGCGCCAAGGGCTCGAATGGATGGCAAGAGGCAAGAGTGCAGAAGCTCTTGAGCTTTTTCACAAAGCCGCCCAGCTAGGCGATGGACGCGCCCTGCGTGAGCTGGGTGCGTATGCTCTGCTACAGGCGCAGACTAGCAATGGAGGGCAGCAAGAGACATGGCAAAGCCAAGCCGTCCTGTACCTGACCCGAGCCGTTGAGCTCCATGATCCCGTCGCAGCTTGGATGCTCGCAGAGTACTATCAGCAGCTAGGGGAGGAGGGGCTGGCGAATAGCTACGTCGTCAAGGCGAGCGACGGCGGGCTCAAGGAGGCGATGGGCGCACGCGGGCTACTACACATGCTGCCTCATAGCAACATTGCTTGGAATCCCACGCAGGCCTACCAGTGGTGGGAGCTTGGAGCTGAGGCGGGCGATACGACGGCGACGCGCTATATGAATGTTTTCCTTTATGCGATCATCCCCAGCGTGCTCTTTGTCGCTTTTCTTCTGCCTATTCTTTTCATGCGCTTCATCGTCTGGCGTCGCAAGAAGCGCGCAGCATCTTAGCTTTGCGCTAATTGACTATTTTCTTGTGAGGTAAGATTTTGGGATGATTTTCAAGTTGGATTTTTTCGAGTTGAAGGCTCGGAGTTTCCTCTGAGACTAAAACTCGAGAATAATCCAGCTAAAAAGCATGCAAAAGTTGCCTGCGAAGCAGGGGGGGCTATGGATGTTCTCTTCATTTAGCTGCGCTGAATCGTCTGAGAGGTATCTCGGACTTTCGTCGTCTCAAATTGTATGCAATTTGTGCCCAATTACGACTTGATGAGATCTACCGAATCAAGTACGCAGACCCCTGTTTGCTTCATTAACTAATGTCCACTGAATAAATCAGAATAGGCTTATTACAAGTGACAAATGATATAAGTTTGGTATAATAAGTGCCCATAAATGGGCAATATATGCCCAAAAACCGTGCATTTGCATTAGAACCATGTAGCAATTCTCAGACGGGCAGCTCAGTATTTTTGATTTCGGTCAGCCGATAGGCATGCAACTCAAGCAAAATAATCGCTGGGTTAAGAAAGCACAGCTCGTCCCATGGAATCTGCTCGAAAAGAAATATGCGGCTATTTTCTCGAACCGGAAAGGCAATGTAGCCAAACCATTCCGCCTCATTTATGGAGCATGCATCATTCAAGCTGAGTATGGTTTCAGTGATGAAGAAACGGTACTCCAAATACAAGAAAACCCTTATCTCCACAGCACAAAAAAGACGCGGTTTCCATGACTGGAGACCGCGTCTTGTGGTGTTGCTTAGAAATCAGTACAGGTCGGAATTTCTTTTCTTCCTTCGATCAGGTCAAGTAGCGTGATGGCAGAAAAATACTCGCGTATCACGCCATAAAATCCCTCCCACATGGGTAGAGTCGGGCATACGCTTGCCATCTCACACTGGTTGACAGCGCAAGACATGCAGGGGACAGGGATCAGCTGACCTTCCATGCATTCGATGATCTCAAGCATGTTGTAATCTTCGGGTTTGCGTGTGAGTCGGTAGCCGCCTCCCTTGCCACGGAAGCTAGAGACCAGCTTTGCACGCAGCAAACTAGACACGACAACTTCGAGATAGCGAATCGTGATCTTTTGTCGTGGTGATATGTCTCTTAGAGAGACATATTGATGAGATCCATGCAGTGCAAGATCCATCATCAGACGCACACCATAGCGTCCTTTTGTCGATATTCTCATCATAATTGTAAATAGGCTAAGTAGACTAGATTGGTTATACTATGATTGTTTAGGGCTGTCAATGCTGAATATATTTGCCCATTTACTCCATGTCGGGCTATCTATCTAGCAATCAATGCGCACGAAATCTTAACAAAAAGTTGTCATAATTCCTATCTGTTTTAGAGTATTTCTTAAAATATGTGTAAAAAGTTAATTTTTTGACATAGTTCTTTATTAAAGAAGGGGTTTTCTTGGTCAGTAAAGATAATGTGGGCGTGGAGAGAGGCTCCAAGCAAGCACGCCTCGGGGCCTCATTGGTGATTTCTGCGAGAGCAGCTCATTGCGGGGAGCTTGCTGAGTCAAGCAAGGTGTTGAGACGCGCTTGGCAGGCGCGCCGGTCCAGTTTATGGCTTGCGGTGCAAGGGAGTGCTGTGTCACAGCGCTGCACCAGCTTGGGGCGCTCGTAGGGGGAGAGTACAGCTTGGATGGCACGCACGAGCCGCGCCTCATCCTCTGGCTCTCCCGCCCAGAGTAGAGCTCCGCATTGTCCGAGCTCAGCGTGCGCTCGGGGGAGGAGAGCACAGTCGAGCCCCGTTGCATCACGGAGGCGTTGCTCAACGGATTCACTCTGTATCTTGATGCCGCCACTGCTGATCGTGTTGTCACGCCTTCCTGTGACGAGAAAGCTCCCATCCTCGTTGATCTCGACAAGATCGTTCGTACGCAGATCCTTTACTCCAATGGCAGGATCGCTGATGATGAGACATCCCTCCGCATCGCGTCGGAGATCTACGCCTGCCATGGGCGTGTAGTGGAGAGAGGCAGACTCACCATTGAGGCGTCGAAGGGCGATATGAGAGTAGGTCTCAGTCATGCCATAGGAGGCGTAGACGCGCCCCGTGTGCTCGCGCAGCTTGTGCTCTAGCGCCTCGGGCACAAAGCCGCCTCCCAGCAGGAGCGTGTCGATGCGCTGGAGCTCAGCGAGGCTGCTCTTGACCGCCTGCTGTGATACCATAGCAGAGAAGTCAAAGCGCGCCTCCTCATCTATTGTCTCATCAAAGAGCTGACTCTGTGCGTCGCGTAGCTCCAGTTCGAGCCCTGCGACGAGGCAGCGGATGAGCATCATTTTTGCCGCAATGTAGTTGAGAGGGAGGCGCAGCAGCACGCGCTGACCACGGCAGAGGCGTAGATAGTCGCAGCTGCGCTGCGCACTGGCGAGGAGATGTTTTTTGGGCGCGGAGAATTGCTTTGGCGCGCCTGTGCTTCCCGAGCTTTGGAGGCGCAGGGTAGGGGAGTGCTTCCATAACTCCTTGAGGAAGTTGAGAAGCTCCACCTGCACGTGCGCAGAGATATGAGGCAGCAGAGGCACTTGCTCCCCCATTAGAAGGCTCTCGCGACTTAGTGATATTCCATTGACTATGAATGTGTCATCTGTATGTATCTTCATCGGCTAGCTCGTGAGGTGTGCTCAGTGTATTCTCCGCACTCGCGAGTGCGACACAGACGAGTGCCGCACTCGACGGGTAGAGAAACGCACTGATCATCAGGTAAGGCAGAAAGGATTCATAATCATAGAAAAGCTGCACAAGCACCAGGGTGCTCGCCGTCGAGAAGGCTGTCCAGAATACCTGCGGAATCCAGATCGGGATGCGACGCCCGCCCGTATGGAGGAGATTCACACGGCGGATGAGGTGTGCCGTGATGACGTAGGCCCAGTAGACATTGTAGAAGGGGATGAAGAACTTCAGAAAGGTCACCAGCGAGGCATCCGCCCAGACGAGAGCTCCGCGCTGATCAACTGGCTCTGTCGGGAGATTAGGAGATCTCCAAAGCCTGTACAAAACACTCATCATGATGAAGAAAAGAGTGATGCAGCAAGACAGGTAGATGAAAGACATCAAGCGCGGTGCAAAGATAAAGAAGCTGAGACTGACCATGCCGATGATGCCGAGCATGCGGCAGAAGAGAAACCAGAAAGGGCGTGCGCAGTGGTACCAGTTCACCTTAGGCGGTTGCGATGCGGCCTCGTGGCTGCGCAAGTCCGCGATGAAGCTGAGCTTGGAGACGCTATGAGGCTCTAGAGAGGGTCTGTCAATCGCGCAGAGTGTCTGGGGCGAGAGATTGCCATGCTCAACCTGATCAATGATCTCATAGGGCGTGCGTGGACCTTCGACCTCTCCCGAGTGAGCGCAGATCCAGATACAACGCTTGCTCGCCCCATTGCGACGGAACCACAGCTGCTGAGCCTCGCGTATTTGCTGGATGCCCAGATGGATGAGCACCGCGACGAATCCCCATGAGATGAGCGCAAAGAGAGGGATCATCGTGATGATATTTCCCTTGGACGAGGTGTAATTCCAATAGCCGTGGACGAACACCGCAACAAAGAGGAAGAAGAGGAAGTGAGGGTGCACGAGTGCTTTCCAGAGGCTACGATCCCGCATGCTATGCCAGAGTGCTCCACAGGTGATAGCTGTCCATGTCACATGCCCCGCTGTGATAAAGAAGAAGGAGCGCGCCGCCATCACCGTATAGGCCTGTTGAAAGTCCAGCTGTCCGCCACGCCCCAGCTCGACGGGGGCGAGCAGTGCCTCAAAGGCATAGCCTGTACTCTCCATGATGCTGAAGCCCGCACCCACGGCACTGCCAAATAGTAGTCCATTGAGCACATAGCACTTGCGCCTCCCCACGGCACGGGCAAAGAGGAGAGTGGCAGCTATCTTCGCTGGCTCCTCGATGAGACCTGCTGAGAATGGAGACGTCGAGCGGTCAAAGATGGATAGCACCAGCGAGAAGACGATGGCGAGTAGCCCACCGCCGCCGACCATCGCAATGAGGCGCAGCCAAGACTGGTTGCGCCAGAGATTGATCTCACCAAAGAGGGAGACGAGGGCGAGAGGGATCGCGACACTCTGGATGAAAATCGCGCTGGCGAGCAGTTTTGTATTGCCTAGCTCCAGCCTCGCGATATGCTCAAATATCATAAAGGCTAAGACAAAGGCGAGCAAGATCATCATCAGCAAGAGACTGCGCCAGGGGAATTGCCAGCGCGCATCAATGCTGCACAGATGGGGTGTCGTATGTGAGCCCCCAGAGCAGAAAAAGTCCGTAAAGGAGCGCTGCTCATGCACAGTGAGCAGATCACGTACCAAGGAACGCAGAGAGAAACTAGAGGTAGAAAAGGGATAGGCCATGGTTGGTAGTTGTGTTGGAGAGAGACGCGACCAGTGGCTGCGTACTATGAGAGCAGGGTGAGGCGTTCGAGGTCATTCGGGACGTGGATGACACCAGAGAAGTGGCGCGCTGCCTCAGCCGTGTAGCGCTGCTTGCGCGCGTCTAGATTCGAATCCTCGGTGTGGTAGAGGAGGAGATTTTTGATACCCAGCTCTGTGCCCATGATCGCGGCATCGGCAGCCGTGCTGTGGTGCTTTTCATAGGGTTTGAAGCGCGCCGCCTCCTCCGCTAGGCAGAAGGCCTCACAGAGCAGCCACTGCGCCCCCGTGACACGCTGCCTATTATGAGGCTGTAGCGGCTCATCGCCGAGACAGCAGAGGCGCGAGCCATCCGCGAGGATAGTCTCAAAGCCAAACTGGAGTGCCTTGCTACTGCCGAGGTCAAAACATTCCAGCTGCCAACCTGCCGACTCAAAACGCTCGCCCGCCTCCAGTGTCTGAAAAAGGATACGCTCCCCAAACAGGGCGCAGAGCTTGCTAGGCAGGCAGGCGCAGCAGATATGCTCCAGCAGATGCAGCGCCTGCGCATGGGAGAATATGCTAAAGCTGCGGTTATCCGCGCCCTTCTTGACCATCATCTGCGCCATCATGCGCACGACCCAGACCGCCCCGAGAATGTGATCGGTATGGGCATGTGTGATCATCATGCCCTCGATATGAGCCAGTGAGATAGAGGAGAGCTCCAGCTGGCGCAAGATCCCGTTGCCACCTCCTGCATCGACGAGAAAGTGACGCCCCTTGTTATTGAGGGAAAAGCAGGTATTGTAGCACTGAGTGACTGTTGCATTGCCAGTTCCTAGCATGATGAGCTCTTGCATGGGCTCAATACTATCATAGGCAAGTCTATTTGACAAGAGGAGTTTTGATGCACGTTCGAGTCTGTAAATGAAAGGATAATGCTGATTTTGTGCTTTTGTCATAAAAAAATATCTCACTTAAGCGAAAATTGTATTGACGAAAAGTGTTTTTATCACTATAATGCCCCCGCACCGTATGAGCGGTTGCTTATAAAATCGCGGGATGGAGCAGCCAGGTAGCTCGTCAGGCTCATAACCTGAAGGCCGCAGGTTCAAATCCTGCTCCCGCAATCAAATACTAAAGGGTTGTAACGGTCAATGACTGTTACAACCCTTTAGTATTGCCCATTTTCATCTTGATGTGCAGGCTATACTCGGTTACAGTTGGGGGCACAAGCCCCAAAAAGGGTACACTCACCATAGATACCATTCTCGCTACTCCTTCCATTGATAAAATGTACTTATTATCTACTGCCAATGCCGCTCAGTTATGGGAGATATCCACACATAGAGAAAAAACATCCTGATAGGTACGAAGGCACAACCGAGAGCTGAGTCTAGAGGCAGAAGCCACATCTACTCTACGAAATAGGCTTCACCTACGAAATTTAAACTCAATGGAGGAAAATCAAACGCGGATGCAAAAGGAAAGCGTTGAACCTCGCTCCAAGCTGCGCACGCCAGCCATTCGGTAGCTTGCCTGAAGTGGGAGCCGCGCTTGAGTATGCTATAGGTTGCTTCTATTTTCTTGCGTGATAAGGGGGAAATATAGCCTAAAAGTACTCAAAAGCTGACACGCCTCACAGAAGAAATTAAAAAAAGAGAGAAAGTGGAAGAATTCTTGTCACTTGACTCTAAGTGTTTTAATTTTAGCGAGGGTCAAAAAACGAGCCTAATGGGTCATTGGTAGAAAGAAGCAATAAATCAGCTTCTGCTCATACCCCTCATTAGGCTCCAAGTGATAATACCACATCAAGCGCGGATGTCAAGAAGAGAGCAGTGAACCTCGCTTCTAGCTACGCACTGGGTTCATTCGGTGGCTTGAGCCAAGTGGGAGCCGCGCTTGAGTGTGCTATAACACGCCTCGCGGAAGAAATCAAGCAAAAAGAAAAATCTCAAGATCCCTTGCAGCTGGGGGACATATCCACCTTCTCCATGCGCAGCACCTCCGCTTCTCATGATGTATCAAAGATTAACCGCGATAGCCGTATTCATCGTGCCACGGATTTGAGCCATGCGCTTTCCTCTCAGAAAGGAGAGTTGATGATCCAGACAACGGGCTTAGCCCACGAGCCTGAGCGGTGATCGCATCAAGCAGCTCAGATAATGTGACGGTGAGAGCGTAACCAACCTAAGCTGACTAGAATATACACCTGACGAGGTAGGACTCATCCACTACTCCGCCGCCTCTGAGATCACAGAATTGTACGAGAATGCGCAGCTGCATCACAAAGCTCCCCCCTATCATAAGCTAGCGCAGAGAAAAGCCATTCATCACTTTTTTGAGCCTATCGTGATCGAATATATCAACAAAGGGGGAAAGCAATAGGGGGGGAGGCTAGAGCTGACAATAGAAACCCCCATCCGCTCGGGCAGTGGTGAGGCGAACCCTCATGAAGGGACCCGAACTCAACGTCAAATAGCGGATGAGGCATCGAGAATATGTCTAGCATCCTTTAACTATTTTATCAAGAAAGAAAAGAGGCAAAATTGCGCTAGAAAAATCGCTCGTGTGCAATCTCAGATAGATGCGAAGCGTATGCCACAGAGGTGGAGCAATCCCGCCTCCCCACTCGCCCCGAATGGCAAGCCTGTCGTGCTCACATAGGATCAATGGCTGGCTGTGCGCACACAAGCATTCAAAGAGTGGTTCGGCGACTGGGAGCATGCCCCCGACAACGCAAGCAAGGCAGAAAGAGCCCCCGTGACACGCTTGAATCCACAGGCTACCACCAGATGAAATATGTACTCTCCGCCATGCGCATGGACACGATGATGAGTCGAGTCTGGCATGGGCTATGAGGGGCATGTCGCGTCCTGAGAGAACGATGATTGCGGCTTTGCAGATTTCTTCCCCATTTCTATTTGTTAGTAGATGAGGGCGCGAATGGAAATGTTTGGCTTTTTTGTCATTAGCCGCTAGTGTATGATATTTTATGTTTTATGTTATACATAAATTTTCATATTGTAATAAAAATACCTTGCTAACGATATCACTGTATGCTAACATAACGGTCTAAAGAGAAACACCTCTTTGAAGATACTGGATTTTGGAAATGAGCCAACAAAGCGAGTCATGCTCGAGCATTCTTTAATGCCAACATTGTTCTCTTTGCATTAAATCCTAGCACCTGTGATTCGTATGCTATCTTTCAACAAAGGTTGTTTTACGACGACAGCTGCCCGACGAGCTCAAGCCTCATGATCTGTATCGATGACATCTAACCTACCCCATGGTCGCGACGCGCAATCGCGTGGTGGATCGCAGGGAGGATCTCTACATACTAATCAGGCACACTGCCTTATACTGCACCATACAAAATGAAAGACTATAACTACGCTGATGGACTCGAGCGCATTGAAATTGCGCGCGGGATGGTTCGAATGGATTTTTATCAATCCGAAGAAGAAAAGACGTCACCTTATGACCCAGACACGTGTCACGAGCACGAGACGACAGAGCGTCTCGTAATGCCTGCCGAAGCTTTCCTACGCGCCTTCAAGACGATGAGCAAAATCGCTGAAAAGCTGGAGAGCGAGGGCGAGCACGCCCCGCCACGCCCAGAGCCTCCTCGACGATTTGGCTCTTCGCGTCCCTATGCTCCTGCTCCCGCATCTCCTACGGGTACAGGCTCGCACTCAGGCTTTATCAGCTGAGCGACATAGAGACCCATCACCCTAGATCTACCCATCATCAGTGCCTCACTCCTTTCCCGCGAGGAGTGAGGTGCTTGTTTTGTTACATACGAGGTATGCTCTTGACTAGGTAGTTTGGGGTGGCTATATTGTAGACTGTGAGCTATTACATACTACTGCTTTCTCTCGTGCTATCAGCTCATGCCGAGGAGGGGCTTGCGATCAGTTAAGCATTTAATCGTGCTGAGCCACAAGAGCTTGGAGCTATCATCATTGAGGATGTCCATCTATTTTGCGGAGATCGCGCTCTTGAGCTGGCTCATGATTCTTTGGCGTATAAAAACTCCCTCACCTAGTATCTAGGAGAGGGAGTTTTTTGAGGGTGAAGTGAGGGGGGATTAGAACTCGCCCATGGTGAACTTGTTCTTCCCGCGACGGATGATGACAATGGAGCCTTCGACGGCGATCTCGCGTGTGATCATGAATTGGGGATCCTTCACCTGCTCGCCATTGACAGAGATCGCGCCCTGTGTGATGAACTGGCGCGCCTCGCGCTTTGAGGAGCAGATCTTATGATCCACAAGGGTGTCGAGCAGTGTCGCATCGCTCAGTGCGACGTGAGGCATGTTTTTCATGCCCGACTTGAGGTCTTTGATATCGAGGCTGCGATAGTCACCAGCAAAGAGCTTTTCACTGACGGTGACGGCATTGTCGTACTCGTCCATACTGTGCAGATCGCTGATGATCTCGCGTGCGAGGGCTTTCTGCGCGAGGCGCAGCTCGGGCTTCGCCATGTGGTCAGCTTCGATCTGCTCGATCTCGGGGCGGGTGAGGAAGGTGAGCTTCTTGAGGTAGGAGATCACCTCAGAGTCCTCCGAGTTGAGGAGGAACTGGTAGAGCTCGTAGGGGGACGTGCGATTCTTGTCCAGCCAGAGGGCGTTGCCCTCGCTTTTGCCGAATTTGTTGCCCTGTGAGTCGGTGATGAGTGGCATGGTGAGTCCATAGACGGTGTCACCCGTTGTTTTGCGAATCAGCTCGATGCCTGTCGTGATGTTGCCCCACTGGTCGCTGCCAGCGACCTGGAGATCGACGCCACGGTTCTCATGCAGGTACTTGAAATCAATGGCCTGAATGAGCATGTAGGAGAACTCCGCGTACGAGATGCCAGACTCCATCTGACGCTTGACATGATCCTTCGCTGTCATGTAGCCGACGTTGATGTATTTGCCATAATCGCGGAAGTAGTCGATGACGTTGAGCGAGTTGATCCAGTCGTAGTTGTTGACGACTTCGAATTGGAAGAGGCGCTCGACCTGAGCTTTGAGGGCTTCGTAGTTGTTGAATACAACCTCGCGCTGCTGGATCTCGCGCTCCGTGGTGCCACGAGGATCACCGATGAGTCCTGTTGCCAGTCCGACGAGCAGGAGTGGTGTGTGGCCTGCGGCCTTGAGACGGCGTGTGATGAGGAAGCTCGAATAATGCCCAAGGTGCAGACTATCAGCGGTGGGGTCTGTACCGATGTAGAAGGTCAGACCACCAGCGTTGAGCTTCTCCTCGAGATCTGGACTGGAGCAATCTTTTACCAGTCCACGCCATTTGAGTTCTTCATATAGTGTCATAATTGTAGATAAGGATGTCGTGCATCCTGCCGTATTCAGCGGGATTACGGTAGCAGTTTTGTCATCAGTAGTCAAGAATGAATAGATGCGAGACAATAATGAGGCTTGCAGTATGACTCCCGAACTGTTATGATCCCTCACAGATATGGCAAACACATCCCTCAGTCCTGATCTCATCGATCTCGTACAAAAACTCTCCGATGGATTCGCTCAAAGCCAGCAGGTTATCTCAGCCAAGGCGCGCATCGGACTCTTCTACCAGAACCCAGAAGCCACCGATCTCTTCCGCAAAGTCAACGAAGCTGGCGAAAAGCTGCGCGAGCAGCAGCTGGCAGGCATGCCTCCCAGCGAAGAAGAAATCTCCCAGTTTGACGCGCTGCGTCAGAATGTCGTCACCAATCCTCTCTGCCTCGGATTCCTCGAATCCCGGCAGCAGCTCGACGAGCTGCTCTCCACGATCAACCAGTATCTCTGCCTCGCCATCGACCTCGGTCGTACACCCACTGATGAAGAAGTGGCTCATGCGATGCAGCAGCAGGTCTCAGGCGGCTGTGGCTGCGGTGGTGGCAGCTGCAAGAGCGACGGTGAAGGCTGCGAAGGCTGCGACTGCTCAGGTGAAGAAAAAGAAGGATGTGGCTGCGGTCACTAATTTTCTTCAAGTAATTCTTAATGTGAATCAAGGGGCGTCTCCATGTGAGACGCTCCTTTTGTCTGTGTCCATGGCTCAATGACGTACACAGTGAGGGGTGCCCCCTTTCGCAGCATGAAGAAGGAGATACTCATCCAGCGAAAGGAGGAGGGGAATTGTATCAAGGTGGCTTCTAAATTCTCCTCACTCTAAATAAGCAAATACGGAAAATCGCTTCACGAGGCAGCTTTTGAGCGCTTTTAGGCTGGATATCCCGTCGCTTGCCCCTACGAGGTATGGTAGGGGGCTCTGGTCTCAAATTGACATGCATTTGTCGCGATTTTTTCGTCTCAGAGGATACTCTGAGCCATCAATTCGTAAAAAATCCAGCTCTAAAATCATCTCAAAAT
>CAYJLP010000070.1:0-7352 GCA_964371115.1 uncultured Akkermansia sp.
CACCGGTGATGAAGGCGACAGGTACGATGTCGTTTTGCATGTCGAAGTAAGCCATCGCGCCAAAGATGGCGGCGATGATGACGAAGAAGACAGCAACAACTTTGTACTGCTGCTTGAGGTAGGCCATTGCGCCTTCACGCACGTAGCCTGCGATCTCCTTCATGCGATCGTTACCTTCATCTGCCTGCTTCATTTCCTTGTAGAAAATGACGGCAAAGACCAAGGCGACGATGGCGGCGATAGGTACGATCCAGAATAGTAATTTCGGGTCCATTTGTCTTATTGGTTGATATTAGTGGGGGATTTTTGGGGCTTTTAAAAAAAGCACCGCCTTATAACATAAATCGAGATTTTTGGCAACACAAATTTGGTATTTTGTGGTAACTGTCACAACTCATTCTTGCTTTTTTGTAAAAAGCTGGGATGCCGTTTGTTTTTGAAGAAAAGCGATGAGCCGCTTCTCGTTTCGCTGCTTGAGGAATTGATCTTTTCTCGCTTTGCGTCGAGCTTTAGTTCGCAAGTCCCCATTGGCTGAGCACCATCATGAGGGCGAGTGCGCCGAGCAGCAGCGCAAAGATGGTGTCGATGGTGGGTTCGTACTGCTTGTAGAAGGCGCGCAGGGGCTTCCACTGAAAGAGCATGCTCCACACGACCCAGCCCACGCTATTCACCAATCCAATCACGAGGATGAACGCCGCCGCGTACCAGATATGTGTGCTGGAGAAGCGCTCCATGCCCCAGAGTCCGATGCTGGCGATGAAGAGGACGAACTTCGCATTGAGCAGGTTACAGAGAAAACCTTGGACAAATAGCTGCACGCGCGACTCCATGGGCTGCGGCTGCGCAGCCGCTGCTTCAAATCCCAGCGTGGCGCGTTGCTTGCGCGTCTCGCAGGCCGCGCGGAAGATCTTGTATGCGAGGTAGAGCAGCCACGCCGCTGCCGCTAGCACGAGGTAGCCGCTCCAGCTCTGGCGTAGCAGCCATGTGCCCCAGAGGCAGAAGAGTGTGGTGTGGATGAGTCCTGCGGCTCCGATGCCCATACCGAGCCATGCGCCCGCGCGCCAGCCTTTGTTGAGCGCGTTGCGGACGACGAGGATGAAGTCGGGACCGGGGCTGAGTTGCGAGATGAAGAGGATGCCTGCGCAGCTCAGCAGGTAGAGGATGGCTTCGGATGCGCCCATGGTAGGAATGAATTGTTTGTTAGAAAAAGAAAGCAACAGCCTGAAATCGCGCTGGATTTCAGACTGTTGCCGAGGAGGTTGTTTAGAGTGCTGCTTTGAGGATCTCGATGACCTTCTCAGGCGTCACGCTGCCGCGCTCGCCGAGATTCCAACCGCGTGCGCGGAAGCGCTCCGCGATGGTTGAGAAGTTCTCCTCACCCACACCGTAGTCAGCGAGGTGTGTCTTGATACCGAGGCTTTCATAGAAGCTGCGCAGCGCGGCGATAGTCGCGTCCACTCTCTCCTCGTCGCTACCTTCGGTGATGCCCCAGAGGCGCTCGCCGTATTGGAGGATTTTCCCCTGCTTCTCCTCACGCATGACGGAGATGAGGGCTGGACCGACGATGGCGAGTGTGACGCCGTGGTCGAGACCGTAGTGAGCGGTGAGCTCGTGGCCGATGAGATGCGTCGCCCAGTCCTGAGGCACACCCATGCCGATGATGCCATTGAGACCGAAGAGGGCACTGTACATGAAGTTCGCCATCGCATCATAATCCTCCCCCTCCATGACGGCGGGTGCTACCTCTTGGATGGTATGGAGGATGCCCTCGGCAAAGCGGTCTTGGAGACGGCTCTCGCTGGGGTAGGTGAGGTACTGCTCCAGCGTGTGGCAGTAGGTGTCGATGAGACCGTTGGCACGCTGGCGGGTGGGTAGCGTGTAGCAGACCTCGGGGTCGAGGATGGAGAAGAGAGGGAAATTGTCCGCCTTCATGAAGGGTAGCTTCATATTCAGTGAGCGGCGTGAGACGACGGCGCCGTCATTCATCTCCGAGCCCGTGGCGGGCAGTGTGAGGACGACGGCGAGGGGGACGGAGGGCACGTCGGCGAAGAGCGAGTTATCCAGCATGAAGTCCCATGGCTCGGGCGTCTTGTCGTAGTTGATTGCCGTGGCGATGAACTTTGTCCCGTCGATGACGGAGCCACCACCGACGGCGAGGAGGAGGTTGACCTTCTCCTCACGGGCGATGGCGATGGCCTTCATGAGTGTGTCGTACTCAGGGTTCGCCTCGATGCCGGAGAACTCGATGATGTCGTAGCCTGCAAGGGCGGCCTTGACCTGATCGTAGACGCCGTTGGCCTTGATGCTGCCGCCACCGTAGGTGAGCATGATTTTTGTATCAGCGGCGAGCTCGGAGCTGAGCTTGGCGATTTCTCCCTTGCCAAAGATGATCTTGGTGGGGTTTTTGAAGGAGAATGAATTCATATTCTTTTCTAATGTGTCTAAATGATAGCAAAATGTGTAGACAAGCGTAGCAAGTCTGAGCCACGTTATCATAGTGCACACCCAGTGTGCAAGGAATTTTCCCGTATACTGGCACAACGCAAGAAAAAACTCAAAAAAACTCAAAAATCACTCTTTGCTTGACAAATGGGCTGCTTTTTGGCATTCTCTCTCACGTCATCGAGTCCTTCGGATCAATGGCTGAAAAACCCCGCCAGGACCGAGAGGTAGCAACGGTATTCAGACCCTTGTTGTCGAAGGTACTCGATGATTTTTTTTGTTTTAGCCCCACCAGATGCATCGTCTTCAATGAGAAAGTCCCTCTCCATCGTCGTCCTCGTCCACATTTTGCGCCTCGCCATCGGTCTGCTCTTTTTGTACACAGGGATAGGAAAGGTGACAGACATCGAGACGACGGCGCAGACGATTACGCAGGCAGACGTGTTGCCTGTCGTCCTTTCCCCCCCGCTCGCCTATCTGGGCGTGGCTATGGAGATTGTGCTGGGATTCTGCCTCGTGTTCAAGCGTAGCTACCCCGCGGCAGCACTCTGGGCGAACCTGCTCTGCTTCGTCTTCCTTCTCATGTTCCTCCAGGCATGGGTGCGAGATCTGGATATGAGCTGCAACTGCCTCGCGATGAACAAGAGTATTCAGCAGTACCCGCTAGAGGTCTCGCTGCGCCTCATCTTGTTGGGCGCGTCTCTCTGCCTCACGTGGGATGCCCTGAATCCTTCCTTTAGCTCGAAGCGCAAGCGCAATTTGGATTTTTCCAAGGCCTGATCGGCTCGATCTCTGCCGCCCTCCCCCTTCCTCTCGATTCTGCCTAGGCACAGAAACGTCTTGTTATTCTCCTCTGTATACCATATCTGGTATGGTGATCAAAAAAACTATATAAAATATTGTCACGAGAGAAAAAAGATCTTGTCAACAATCGCGAAAGCGACTAGAATGGGGGCAACGAAAAACGAACCCTCTCTTTTCTTATGAATTTCACACTCGCCAAGCAGGTCCTCCTTGACGGACTCAACAAAGTCGCCAGCGTCGTCTCGACCCGCCCCAGCATGCCTATCCTCACGAACGTCCTGCTCGAAGCCGCTGACGGTGAGCTACGCATGACGACCACGAACACAGAGCTCTCCATCCAGACGAAGGTGCCCTGCATGATCAATGTGCCAGGGGCGATCACGCTGCCCGCTAAGAAGCTCCAGAGCATCATCCGTGAGATGCGTGACGGCGAGGTGATGATCTCTGTGTCGGAGCGTGTTGCGACCATCAAGTGCAACCGCGCGCAGTTCAAGCTGCATGGACTGCCAGCCGATGAGTTCCCCGGTGTGCCCACCTTCAAAGAAGCCCGTGAGTACACGGTGCCCCAAGCCATGCTAAGCAAGGGGATCAAGTACACGGAGTTCGCCATTTCCAATGATGGCACGCGCTACGTGCTCAACGGTGTCTATACCTGCTTCCAAGATGGCAAGCTCACGATGGTCGCCACGGATGGTCGTCGTCTCGCGCTCTTTGAGAGCGAGCTGGACTTCCCCGCCGATCAGCAGGTCTCCATCGACATTCCCAGCCGTGCCGTGAGCGAGGTCAGTCGCCTGCTCAGTGATGGCGGCGACGTGGTCATTAGCGTGACGAACAATCAGGCCTCCTTCGACCTCGTCGACACGGTGCTCTACACGAAGCTCATTGATGGGAATTATCCGAACTACCGTCAGGTCATCCCCACCCGCTACAATGAGCGCGTGGCTCTCTCGGCGCAGGATCTCAACGAGATCGTCCGTCGCGTCTCGCTGCTCTCAGCAGAGAAGACCAACACGGTGCGCTTCCGCTTCGCTCAGGATAACATGGAGGTGCAGTCCAGTGCATCTGAGCTCGGTGAGGCGAATGAGGAGATGCCCATCAGCTACAGCGGTCGTGATATCTCCATCACCTTCAATGCTGAGTTCGTCCTCGCTCCTCTCAAGGCCATCGGAGACAAAGAGGTGCATATCGACCTCATCGACTCCTCTAGCCCAGGTGTGATGCGTGTAGGCGATGAGTTCCTCTACGTGCTAATGCCTATGCACTCTTAGAAATTTTCGCAATTCCCGCGTTTATATACTCTCTATCGGCTTCGGCGGGTAGGGAGTTTTTTGTATGGGGAGCTTCTCGCCATTCGAAATCGTCTTTACTGGAAATTGTTTGCTCGAGGAGTTTTCTATAGTTTGTGGATAATTTTATTTGGACGATGCATTATGTCAGAAGTAGTTATGAGCTGTTAGCAGTTTAGGCTTGATTTATCTGTGTATTTCAGGTGTAATCGGCGCAAGCGTGATACGAGAAGCTCGAGAGAGCTCTACCCACGCCCTGCGTTATCTCCCAGTACTCCCTTTTTATATGAAGCATCAATCTCTCATTGCGTTGTTACTCTGCCTGTTTTGCTATCTCTCAGGCGTGGATCAGATCTTGCCAGCCCTCGGGACTGCCGAGGCTGCGGTCAAGCGACGCGCTACAACGACGAAAAAGAAGCCCACCGCCGCGAAGCGCAGCTCCAAAGCCAAGGCAAAGACGATTGATCAGTCGGGGGCGAAGTACGGCTACCGTGTCAATAGCTACCTCTGGGATCTCAAAACAAAGACGCTTAAGACAAAAAATGCCCGTCGTATCGAGATCGATCTCCGCCATCAGCGCGGGTACCTCTATGCGGGCAATGTGCTTGTGATGAACTTCCCCGTGACCACAGGCCGCGTGGGCAAGTCGACCCCACGTGGGAGCTTCCGCACCACGGAGAAGAAGGCCGACAAACGCTCCACGCTCTACGGCTTTTGGGTTAATAGAAAGGGGCAGATTATCAAGAGCGGTGTGCGCAGTACGCAGCGTCGCCCCCGTGGCGTACGCTTTGTCGGGGTGAAGATGCCCTACTGGATGCGCTTCAATGGAGCGATTGGCATCCACCAAGGCACCCTTCACAGCAACCCCGCCTCCAATGGCTGCGTGCGCGTGCCCGCGGTGGTCGCCCCTGTGCTCTATAAGAATGTGCCGCTAGGCTCGGCGGTGATCGTACGCTGAGTGTTTTTCTCTCTCCCCCCCCCTCTGTGATATTAGGCATGACGGATGCAGAAGCTTTACAGCTCAGGGCAGATATTTTATACTCCCTCAATGGAAATCAACATCATCGTCGCGGGCAAGCCCGCCATCTCCTACGTCAAAGAGGGCGTATCTTTCTTCGAACAGCGCCTGCGTCCCCTAGGCAAGGTCAACATACAGTACCTCAAGGCCGGCAGCTCTGAGGACGTCTCAGCGCGCCTGCTGGTCGCGAGTGAGGGATCTCTGCGCATCGTGCTCGATGAGCGCGGTGAGCACTGGACGACGCGTACGTGGGAATCCCAGTTCAAAAAGTGGCAGCTGCACTCCGTCAAGCGTGTCGCGCTGCTCATCGGCGCGGCTGATGGACATACGCAGCAGCTGCGCGATCGCGCCGACGTCCTGCTCTGCCTCGGCAAGCACACCATGCAGCATGAGCTTGCACTCCTCGTCCTGCTGGAGCAGGTCTACCGCATCCACACGCTGCTCGCGGGAGCGCCCTACCACCGCGATTAATTTCTCACTCAGAACACACAGATAAAAAATAACACACAGATGAAAAATCACCTCTGCACAGCAGCACTCATCCTGCTACTCACGAGCTGTGGGCAAGAGCAGCAGCCCCAATATAGCGAGGTCAGTCGTATCGGCTTTGCCTCCGATCAGCTGAATCTAAAAGACAGCGACATCGTCAGCCTCGAGGTACGGGGCTATGATGCCAATAGTCTGAAGGATGATTCATGGTTCTCCCCTCCCTACATCGACCCCGATATCCGAGCCGAAGGACTCATCACCATGAAGCCCCACTACCGCCCCAGTCTGCCTGGCAAGCATGAGGTCGTTAGCATCACACCCAGCTACCCGCCCTCGCTCAAGCAGCGTCAGGGCTGGATCTCCAGCGAGACGTGGTCGGCGCAGCTGCTCAAGAAGCACGCTCAGGGTGAGATCTATTACCACCCCACCCTGAACGCTTTTTATATCAAATTACAGCTCCAATCCACGCCTTAGCGATCGCGCAGTCCTGCACTGATGGCATCCGCCATCATGTAGTAGACCGCGAGCTGCTGCTCGCTGAGCGCGGATAGATCAGAGGGCTTCTCACCTCTTATATCATGGAGAACTAGCTCGCTAGCCGATACGTAGCTCGCCCGCATGGGCTCGGGGAGCTGCTGGAGTAGAGTCGAGAAATGCGTGCGGAACTCTTGCCGCGCTCGTTGCGCCTGCCCCTCATCCTGTCCTTCATCCTGCTCCTCATCCTGCTTGCCTGATTTGGTGCTGCTAACTCGCAGAGGCTTGGCCCCGGAGCTGCTCTTGGCATCTCTCAGGGGCTTGAGATGGGAGCGGGAGAGCTGACTGATCTGCTGGGAGAGCTGCCATGCCTGCTCATCGTCCATCGCGGCGAGCTGAAGCTTGAGTGCCTTTACAGTCTTGCTAAGGAGTTTTTTCTCATCTGTATTCTTCGTCGCACCTGGGCGCATGACTTTGATGAGCAGCGCATCGTAGGCATTCATGCAGGGCGTGAGCCAAAAGCGATGCTTCTTCTCAAGAGCCTTGTACTGGCTCCTCTCGGGCTTCTCGAGCTGGAGGAATGCCTTGTAGTCCTTGATGAATGCCGCATAGCCTGCGGAGTGGCGCGTGCTCGTCTCGCGCTCCAGATGGCGGAGCATGATCTTGCCCAGCTCACTGCGGGGCGCACGAGAGAGTAGCGCGTCGGCGGTTGCCAGCTGCATGACGACATTGAGACGCTGGTAGCTCCAGTCATCTTGTTGGGTGTCGGATGCCTGAGCTATGCTACAGAGGCAGGGGATGGCGATCAATAAATGGGCTTTATTCATAAAAATATATTC
>CAYJLP010000070.1:7452-12398 GCA_964371115.1 uncultured Akkermansia sp.
GGAATGAGATCGGAATGAGATCGGAATGAGATCGGAATGAGATCGGAATGAGATCGGAATGAGATCTACTTTATCCTAGACAGCTGCGGGTGTAAAGCTTATAATACGGCTGTATGGATATTGGCGACGCCCTGTTGCGCCTCGTGAGCGCGATTCTGAATGTATCACATTGGTGGGATATCATCTCGCTGATCTTGCCCCTGCGCCATTACCACGGAGAGCCACACGTCACACGATGGCGTGGACTGCTCCTGCTCATCGCGCTGCTCGCCGTTCTTGTCGGCCACGCGACTCTAGGGACGCTCCTCGCGTGGCTGCTCGGGCTGCTGATCGTGGGGGCTCTGGTTTGTCATTGCCTCGTGCTATACGAGAGAAGAGAGTGTCCCGACAGGTGATTCGATCCCCCTTAGGGGGCAACAAGTAGCTCCTCCATCGCGCGCATTTTTTGCTCTGTCTCGGCGAGCTCGTCGTCGACGAGTGAGTCAGACATGATGCCGCCGCCTGCGTAGAGACGACAGTAGTGGGTAAAAATCTGCATGCAGCGCAGGCAGACATAGAGCGCGCTGTGTCCCGCTGGATCAAAGCTGCCGAGGTAGCCCGTGTAGTAGTGCCTCGCAATATCGGGATGCGCAGTCAAAAAGGCCTTTGCCTCATCGCAGGGGTAGCCCGCGACGGCAGGTGTGGGGGCGAGTCGTGCGAGCAGGGGCAGGAGCTGCTCTAGCTCCATGGTCAGCGCGAAGTGCGTGCTGAGGTGCTTGATCGCGCCTGCAGAGACGCTAGCCGTGGGACTCTCCGTGTAGTTGATGCTCGAGGCGCGCAGAATCTCGCGTATGTGGCGCGTGACGTATGCCTGCTCGTCGAGGTTCTTCTCCGTCCACTCGGTGCCGTGCAGCTGTGTGCCCGCGAGTGCCTGTGTCTGCCACTGCGCGCCCTCACCCGCTAGTAGGAGCTCAGGGGTGGAGCTCAGCCATGTCCCCGTCAGCGGGCTATGGGCGAGGACATGGTAGGCTGTACGCGAGCGCGTGCAGGCGCGAGCATAGGCGAGGGCGGGGGAAAAGTCCCCTCCGATGGCGATGTCTTTCGCGCGTGCGAGGACGAGCTTGCTGATGGGGTGGCAGGACTCGACGACGCGGTGGTACTGGGTGAAGTAGGTCCTGTAATCTGGCAGCGACTCCTGAGCGAAGTCGGTCTCGGCGAGCTCCTCCCAACGCCGCGTCTCCCCGAGGCTGGGGATGCAGGCGCGCTCACGACCTATTTGCAAGACGGGATCGGTGGGGAGGAAGGGCGCCATGACAAAGCTGCTCTGCGCCGCGAGCCCCCCTACGTGGGCATGCGCCCTCCAGCCCCCATCTGCCTGCATGCAGAAATGGTTTTCTTCACTATCTGGGAAACGATAAAGTGCAAACGCACAGCGGCGTTTGCACAGTGAATCAATCGTTTCCACCGCTCTGTCATCAAGCAGTATCATGCACGAAGGGAAGGGGGGTGGGGGGATAGAATTGATGGGGGAGGGGGCTAGTCTTTCTTTGTGACGTTGCGCATCTTTTCCCCATTCGCTCCAGCCTTTTTCTGCTGCTCTGCGAGGGCGGCTTGCTGCGCCTCGAGCATGCGCTCAAAGAAGCCCTTCTTGCCAGGCTTGCGGGCGGCCTTGGTGAGCTCAGGGATGGGGACGCGCTGAATGAGCCAAGTCTGACCGATGGAGATGATATTCTGCGTCGTCCAGTAGAGCGCGAGCGCGCTGGGGTAGGTGTAACAGAAGACAAAGAACATCAGCGGCATGAGCTTCATGATCATCTGCTGGGTCGCGTCTCCCGCCTGTGGCGTCATGCGCATCTGGAGGATCATGGTGATGACCATGATGAAGGGCAGCACATTGATGGGGATATTCCAGCTCGCGACGGTGAGCGTGTAGACGGTGTCCATCTGTGAGAGGTCGGTGATCCAGCCCATGAAGGGCGCACCGCGGAACTCCGCACAGGTCTGCAGGACGAAGAAGAAGGCAAAGAAGATGGGGATCTGCAGCAGCATGGGCAGGCAGCCACCGACGGGCGAGATGCCGTACTCCTTGTAGAGTCTCATCATTTCCATGTTGACCTTCTGAGGGTCATCGGGGTGCTTTTCCTTGAGCTCCTTCATCATGGGCTGCAGAAGGCTCATGCGCTTCATGCTCATGTAGCTCTTGCGGTAGAGAGGCCAGATGAGGAGACGCACGACGATGGTCATGGCGACGATAGCCCAGCCCCAGTTGCCGAACCAACCGTGGAAGATGTTGATGAGCCAGTTCATGGGGTAGCTCAGGATGCTGAGCAGACCGTAGTCCATGATGTGGTGGATGCCGTTGTATTCCTTGATATTGTCGCTCATCTCGCCGAGGACGAGGTTGAGCTTGGGACCGGTGAAGATCTCGTAGCTGAAGGACACGGGCACGGACTGCATGTCGGGGCGCTGTGCCGTGAGGCGGAAGCTGGGGATACCCAGCGCGAGCTCGACGGCGTCAGCACTCTCACCGGTGACGGGGAGCTTGACCTTCGTAGGAGCCGCATAGATGGACTGTGTCTGCGCATTGCCCTGTGGGATGACGACGGTAGCGTAGTACTGATTCATCGAGCCCGCCCATGCGAGGTGCTCGTGCTCGGTCTGGTAGACGCGGTCTTTGTCCTCGCTGAACCAGGGCTGGAAGGAGCCGACGTTTTCTTTTTCAAAATCGCCGTCTTCGAAGGTGACATAGTAGGTGTAGTTCGCCGTCTCGGCAGGCGAGATGGGGGCGGAGACACCGGTGTAGAGTCCCCAGTGGAGGGCTTCGCGCTCCTCGGCACTGTTGTTGCGCACGAGCAGCTCCATGGAGAGGCTGTAGGCGAGTCCGTCGATGGAGTCGTCGTCCTGTGACGGGCGCAGAGGCTTGAGGCGGTAGGTCTTGTAGATGAGCAGTGGCCCGACCTCTCCGCGCAGTGTGACACTCTCCTTCGTGCTCTCGACGAGCTCGTAGACGGTCGTGTCAAAGCGCGGAGCTTGGCTCTCGCTGAGGTCGAACATGAGCGTGCCGATGCCGTGGGAGGCACCGCTGTTGAGCTTCACATTATCCTTGAACTCAGGCTTGGTGCTGTTGAGCGCCTTGCCGAGCATCTCGACATTGGCGAGGCTGCCGCCTACATTCTGGAAGGAGAAGCGTGCGACGGGCTGCCCCTTGCTATCGACGGTGGAGAGTGAGGCGATCTCGCTGACGGCTGTCTTGGGTACGGCGGAGACGACACGGGTGATGTCAGCGGCGCCCGAGTTGCTCACCGCTCCCTGCTCAGGAGCGTTGGCAGTGGGTGCTGCAGTCGCGGCGCTGGCTGGGCTTGTCGCGGCGGCTGTAGCGGCTGTGGGAGTCGCAGTGCTGCTAGCGGCGGGAGGAGGCGTGCTGTTGGGCTTGTCCTCTTGATTATAAAAAAGATTGAAGCCGAGCAGGCCTAGGCAGGCGCAGACGACAATCCATGCGGTTTTGTCCATATAGATGAATTAGGTTCGGTGAGTGTTGTGTTGTTTTTTTTGAAACAAGGGTGTCCCTTTTGGCGGGACGGGATCGGCTCCAAAGCCAGCCCAAGGGTGGCAGCGCATGATGCGCCATACGCCGAGCAGTGCCCCCTTCCACGCGCCGTGTATCTCGACGGCTTGGATGAAGTAGGAGGAGCAGCTTGGCTGGTAGCGACAGCAGCCCCCGCTACCCGACACCGCGTGCAGCATGGGTCGGAGGCATCGTTGGTACAAGCGTACCATCGCTATGAGGATTACTTTCATCAATGAGCTGCTGAGGCTCGTAGGCGACTCAGCTCGGGGTGGCGGCGTAGGCACTTGAGAAAGTCTTTTTCCATCTGATCGTAGCTGGCAAAGTTCGCTCGATGACGGATGAGGACGACGACACGGTAGCCCCCTTGGATGGCATCGGCGTGCGCTCGTAGAATCTCGCGTACACGTCGACGGAGGCGGTTGCGCACGACGGCGTTGCCTACTTTTTTGGTGACGATGATGCCAAAGCGCGAGCTGAGCGCGTCTCGCGTCGTCGTCGCAGCTGAGCTATCCTCAGGCAGTGCGACGAGATTGAGCACGAGAAAACGCCCAGCTGAGCTCTGCCCCCCATGACGCACATGAGCGAACTCGAAAGCTCGCTTCATGGTATTGCTCCGGTTGAGCTTCATCTCAAACAGGGCGTTGCTTCTTCAGCAATGGGAGGTCTTATCCGCAGGTTAGAACCTGCTGAGGATAATTAGACTCCGTGCTGAATGGTGTGACGCTTGTAGTGGATTTCTACACCCTTTGGCAGAAGGCGCTTACGACCCTTTGCACGACGGCGGGCGAGGATGGCACGACCGTTTTTGGAGGCCATGCGTGCACGGAAACCGAACTGGCGCTTGCGGCAACGCTTGGAAGGCTGATATGTTCTCTTGCTCATGATGTGTATTGATTGAAGATGTTAATCACGTCTTTCGACTGGGAAGGTATAATACTAGAAATTTGACTGTTGTCAAGGATGGATTGGTGAAAAGTACAAATTTGGCGGTCAGAATCGCTTAGTGGTTGTCTTGTACCATGAATTTGAGCTCGGCTTCGCAGGTGACTTCCCCGTTGACGAGGCAGCGGCCAGTGGCCAGTCCGATCGCGCCGCGTACCTTTGTGAGCTCGGTCTCGATGATGAGGACGTCACCGGGGACGACGGGGCGGCGCCACTTCACCTTGTCACAGCTCATGAAGTAGCCTATCTTGCCGCGGTTTTCAGGGATGCGCAGCATGAGGATGGAGGCGACCTGCGCCATGGCCTCGAGCTGGAGGACGCCGGGCATGACGGGGTGATTGGGGAAGTGTCCTTGGAAGAACTCTTCATTGATGGTGAGATTTTTTTGCCCGATGCAGCGATTGTTCCCCTCAAAGCCGATGATGCGGTCTATCATGAGGAAGGGGTAGCGGTGGGG
>CAYJLP010000071.1:0-12364 GCA_964371115.1 uncultured Akkermansia sp.
GATGAGATCGTCTGGATGTACAAGAATATGCCCGCGACGGCGCGCTACTATGGTCTCGGGGACAAGCCCAGTCGACTCAATCTGCGGGGCAAGAGGCGCGAGCTGTGGAATTGGGATCACTACAGCTTTGAGGTCGATGGCGACCCGCTCTACAAGAGCATTCCTTTCTTCCTCTGCATTGATCAGGGGCACTGTCATGGGATCTTTTTTGACAACACCATGCGCAGCTACTTTGACTTTGGCAAGGAGCGCTTTGATCGGCTCGTCTTTGGTGCAGATGGGGGGCAGATGAATTATTATTTTATGGCTGCCCCCAGCGCGCTGGAGGTCGTCGCCCAGTACACGCGACTCACGGGGTTGCCTCCCCTGCCTCCGCTCTGGGCGCTGGGCTACCACCAGAGTCGCTGGAGCTACCAGAGCCGCGCACAAGTCGAGGATATCGTCGATAGGCTGCGCGAGAAGCGCATCCCCTGCGATGCCATCCATCTCGACCTCGACCACATGGAGGCGCGCCAGAGCCTTACATGGGATGAGGAGCAGTTCCCCGAGCCTGAGCAGATGATTGAGCAGCTCGCGCAGCGGGGGGTGCAATGTGTCAGCATCCTCAATCCTAGCGTCAAGATTGATCCCGACAAGTATATCTGGCGCAGTGGATTTGAAAAGAATGTCTTCTGCCGCCGTCATGATGGTACGCTGCTGGAGGGTGATGCATGGGCGGGGCGTTGTCATTTCCCTGATTTTACCTCACCTCGCGTGCGTGCGTGGTGGGTGACGCTCTTCAATCACGAGCTCGCCGAGAAGGGCATACGCGGACTCTGGGTCGATATGAATGAGCCTGCTCTCGACGGCAACAAGAGCTTCCCCAATGACACGCGCCATGCCTACGAGGGCTACCCTTGCTCGCATCTCAAGGCGCATAATATCTACGGACAGGCTATGATACGCGCCACACGTGACGCGATGAGGCTGCATGCGCCTGAGCGACGTCCCTTTTTGCTGACGCGTGCGGGCTATGCGGGGATGCAGCGATACGCCGCGACATGGACGGGTGATACGCTCGCGGATTGGACGCATCTGAGGCTGGCGAATCTGATGGTGCAGCGTCTGAGCACAAGCGGGGTCTCCTTTGTCGGATCGGATACGGGGGGATTCAATGAGAAGCCCAGCCCCGCGCTCTTCTGCCGCTGGATGCAGCTCTCGGCCTATCACCCCTTCTTCCGCGTGCATTACAATGCGGATGTGGGCGAGCGCGAGCCGTGGAGCATGGGCGCGCAGGCGGAGCAGCATTGCAAGAGGAGCATTGAGGCGCGCTACCGATTGCTGCCCTATTACTACACGCTCTTCTACCGCTACACGACTCTCGGGCTGCCGCTCATCCGCTCGCTGGTGATCCAGCATAGCGAGATTGAGGAGCTGGAGGAGCATGATGATGAGTTCTTCCTCGGGGATGCTCTCTACGTCGTCCCTGTGTTGCAGCTCGCCGAGTTGAAGCGCGAGATCTATCTCACGCGAGGAGAGTGGTATTCTTATTGGACGGATCAGTCCTACGGGGCGGGAGGTCGCTACCTCACGCTGCCCATCGAGCTCGACCGTCTCCCCGTCCTCGTCAAGGCGGGGCATCTCATCCCACACTGGCCGGTACAGCAGCATGTCGGCGAGATCGAGCACCCGCCCGTCACCTACGATCTCTGGTGGCTGCATCAGGGCCAGGAGGAGAGCTCACACTACGAGGATGCGGGTGAGGGCTATGATTACAAGCAGGGGCACTACCTCTACCATTGCTTCACCTGCGTCGGTGAACAGGAGCGCATGCGCCTCAAGCATGACTGGTCAGGCGATATCAGACTGGCGGGGCAGGATGAGATCGAGCTCGCCGTGCATGGACTCACCGCGAGGCAGTCCTGCCAAGTCAGGGTCGAGGAGAAGCATGCGTACACGGCGCAGGCGGATGTGCAGGGAGTCTTGCGCTTGCGTCTCCCTCGCTTTTTCCAACAAATTGAGCTCCAACAAAACTGATGATCAAACGAAGTGCCCTAGACAAGATCGTCGCGCGCTGGGACAGACTCAGCTCGCGCGAGCGTCGTCAGCTCGTGCAGCGATTCCGCGACAAGATTAATCAACTCAACGAGGTGCTCAATGCGCTCAACGACGGCGTGATCATCTTTGACCGCGCGGGAGCTGCCAGCTTTGTGAACCACGCCGCCGCGCGTATTTATGGACGCGAGGTGCGCGAGATGATGGAGATCTCCTTTGAAACCATGGTGGGACATACCTGCAGCTGGGAGGATCTCAGCCATAGCGGCTGCGCCATCACGCGAGATCTCCAGGTCCACTACCCTGAGCCAAAGAACTACCGCTTCTTCATGACGCCGCTGGGTGAGGAGCAGGGGGAGGGCAGTGAGTACCTGCTCATCATCCACGATGAGACGGAGAAAATAGCCGAGGGTGAGCAAGAAGCCGAAGCCGAGCAGATGAATCTCCTCTCCTTTCTCGCGAGTGGGGTCGCGCATGAGCTGGGTAATCCCGTCAATTCATTAGGGCTGAATCTGCAGCTCATCCAGCGCAAGCTCGCCGCCCTCGCAGAAGACCCGAAGCTCCACACCGTCTCTAGTCTCGTGGAGAGCTCGCTGAGTGAGGTGAAGCGACTCGACACGCTCATCAAGCAGTTCCTCCAATCCATGCGCCCGAGCACCTTGCAGCGTAGCAAGGTCGATATTAATCTCGTCATCCGCCGCGTCCTCGACCTACTCGAGCCCGAGATTGCAGCGCGCGGTGTGAGCGTGCAGGAGGGATTCATGGAGGTACTCCCCGAGCTCGACGCGGATGAGGGACAGCTCTTCCAAGTATTTTATAACCTGATCCGCAATGCCTATCAATCCATCACGGAGACAGAAGGCGGTATTCTGATCTACACGAGCTGCAGTGATACGGATGTCATCGTGCAGATAGGTGATACGGGCTGCGGCATATCGCACGAGGTGATGGGCAGCATCTACGAGCCCTTCCGCACGACGAAGAAGTCGGGCACGGGGCTCGGACTGCTCATCGCACGACGCATTGTCAAGGAGCATGGTGGCAGCATGGGCATCGCCTCACGCGAGGGCGAGGGCACGACGGTGAGTATCCAGCTCCCACGAGCCGAGCGCGTCATTCGCCTACTATCAGGGATGACGCCCTGTGGCTAGATGTTTTACTTGCTTGCGTAGTCAATGCGGAAGGGCAGCTCCTCGACCTCGAGTCCCGCCTTGCTCAGCGTATCCAGCACGGAGACGACGAGCCCTAGGGATGCGCCCTCAGCAGCGGCTAGCATGATCTTCTCCCCCTGCGCCTCGCGCATCGCATCGGTCAGCTCATCAAGGGAAAGAATCTCGCCATTGAGCGCGATCTCCCCCTGAGTGCCAATTTCTAAAAGCAAGCCCTTGCGCGACTGCGTCTCGCCTGAGAGGTGAGCCGTCTTGGGCACGTCAATATGTAGGACGCTCACCTGCTGCTTGAACTCCGTGTGCACGATGAAAAAGATCAGCAAGATCGTCAGAATGTCCAGCATCGGCACCAGCGGGATGCCCTGCTGAGCGTACTTGCGCTTGTAGATAGTCATGGGATCAGAGGCGTTGGCGGTTTGCAAGGATATCGGCAAAGAAGGCCGTGATGAGGGCCGAGCGACGCTCGATGGCACGCTCAAAGCCCGTCAGCGCAATCGTACCGGGCACCGAGATCGCGAGACCAAAAATCGTCGTGTAGAGTGCCTTGGAAATCCCCATCGTGATCCCGCCCTCCGCCTCGGCACTGCCAAAGACGCCAAAGATATCCACCAGCCCCCAAGCCGTGCCGAGGATACCCAGCATGGGCGCAATGTTCGTGATCATGCTGATGAGTGCCATTCCCACGCGCTCTCCATCCAGATGGAGGCTCAGGTGGGATTCTAGCTGCTCGCTGAGCTCTTCAGTGGGCTCATCCTTGTGCTCCGCGACAAAGAGGATCTCAGAGGCGAGCGACGATTGCATCAGGTGGCATTGGCGGATGAGCGCATCGCGCGCGCCGTCGCGCTGCTGGCGAGCCTCCTTCCACAGAGGCTTGAGCTGTCGCAGCTCGCGGCCGCTACGCTGGGCGAATGCATGGTAGAAAATCGCTGTCATCAGCAGCACGGAGCAGAGCAGCAGCGGGTAGCCAAAGGGATAGCAGGCATCAAAAAAATCTTGTAGCGTTGATAGAATAGACATGATAGGATGGTGTTCGATAATAAAAAAAGGGGGGATTAATCAAAATGAAACTCAAAGACGAGATCCATCTTGTCTCCGATGAGCTCCTCGCGCACATTGCTCGGGATGGGAGGCAGCGACGCCTTGCGAATCGCCGCAAAGGTAAAGGCCTGCTGCGACACACTCGCCCCGCGACGCTGCATCAGCTCCATGCTATCTATGCTGCCATTGGCATTGATGATGAGACGGATGATCAGCGTACCTACGACGATGTCGCCGCGACGCTCCGCGCAGGCTTGGTACCAGTAGTAGGCAATGCGGCGATAGATGAGCTCGTGGTAGCGGCCCAGGGGAGTCGCCTTTGCCTTGTAGGATGACTTCCCGCCAAACACAAAACGCCCTGGGCTGCGGCGCTTGCGCTCATTGGTGCGAAAGCCAGGCTGCGCAGAGGGGGTAAAGGAGGGATCGTAGACCGTCTTGCTCGAGCTGCGACGGACAGGACGCAGGCGAGTCTTGAATCCAGGATGCGGGGCGATCTCTGGCTCATCAGGCACTACTGGCTCGGCTGGCTGCATGCTGAATGTGGCGTCGAGGTCTGAGAAGCGCTCTCCAGTGGGGAGTGGTGGCTGATAGGTGCCAAAGAGCAGATCTCCCTCCTCGCCTTTGTCATAAGGGTTGAGCGTGTGGCGCAGCCCCGTTAGCGAGCTCAGGGAGGCATCCAGCTCATGCTCCTCCTCAGAGGAGGCATTGGGGAGCTCTGGCGTATCTGTCTGCCGCGCCTCGAGGGGACTCTCGGCTGGCTGGGCATTTTGTGACTCAAGGGGTTCGGTATCACTAGGAGTTGTACTAGGCTGTGTGAGCTGATCTGCCATGGGCTGATCTGGTGTGTCTTCTGTAGGCACAGGTGGCAGGGGCAGCGCGGCTTGATCGCTGGGAGGTGTGAGTGTGGGAGGGACAGCCGCTGCTGTCTCTGACTGAGATGGCGTGATCTCGGAGCGCAGCCCATCATAGCGTAGATCGCCCTCCTGCTTGCGCTGGTCAAAGGTGACAATCTCGCCCTTCTCTTCCTCCCCTGCCGTCTCGGCAGCGTCGAGCTGACTCGTTGGCGCGCTCTCTGAGCTCTCTTCTGTATCGCGTGAGGCGATGAAATCGGGATCGCGAGGCGGGCGGCTCGGAGTCTCTTGATCGGGCGATGTCTTGATAAAAGGGGGCGGCTCAGGCTTTTTTTGCTCTGACTTTTGCTCGATTGACGCGGTTTCCTTTTGTTCTTCTTTCTTGTTGAGCTCGATCTTCAGAGAACGACTCTTTGAGCGTGGCGTCTTTTCTGGAGGCGTATGATTGGGGTACAAAAGCAAATTGGCGACTTGGGTAAGAATGACCGCGTTTGCGATGATGGAGGCAAGTAGGCAGCAGAATATTGTAATAGAGCCTTTGAGTTTATCTGCCTGCATCAGCTTATAGAACACTATTTTAGCTCAAAAAGCAAGCCTCAGATAAGGCATGCTTGAAGAGAATCTCATTTTCTTGCTCGGCAAGATTTTGACTTGCTTTACATGATGCTGCAGAAATGCTTGACTCAGCAGGGAGCGGAGTCTGTGATTCGGGGGAGAGGCAGCTGTCGATTTGTCATGATTGTGAAGAGATGCCCTGTATTTAGAGCTCGTAGTATGTGTAGCCGTTGAGCCCCGAGCGGTAGGCATCAAGCGCGCCGCGCAGCTGGCGCGGCGAGATGCGTCCGTCAGCGACGGCGTCCTCGGCGAGCGTGCGGAAGCGCGCGATGAGGTCTTTGATGTCGTATTTCATGTAGCCGAGCACATCAGCGACGCAGTCTCCCTCCTCTTCTACGACGAAGACAGGGCGTCCGTTTTCGAGGTGGATGCTCACGATGTTCGTATCACCGAGGAGGTTGTGGATGTCGCCGAGCGTCTCTTGGTAGGCACCGATGAGGAAGATGGCGACGTAGTAGTTCTCATCTGGCTCGATCTCGTGGAGCTCGATGGACTTGGAGACGTCTTCCTTGTCGATGAACTTGTCCACCTTGCCGTCGCAGTCGCAGGTGATGTCCACGAGGATGGAGCGGCGCGTGGGGCGCTCGTTGAGTCGCTGGATGGGCATGACGGGGAAGAGCTGATCGATCGCCCATGAGTCGGGGAGACTCTGGAAGAGTGAGAAGTTCCCATAGTAGCAGTCCACCATATTGTCCGACACCTCGCGGAGATCCTCGGGGATCTCGCTCATATCCGCGATGCGGCGCGAGATGAGTCCCATGATGCGCCAGTAGATGGCCTCTCCTATGCCGCGCTCACGCAGGCTGGTCTGGCCGTAGAAGAACTGCATGCGCAGCTGGTCGCGGTAGTAGTGCGCATCGTTGTAGCACTCCTGCAGATTCTTGTTGGAGATCATGCGCATCGTCTCATCTAGCGCCTTGAGGATTTCGCTAGGATTGGGCGGGAGGATAGGGATAGCGGTGTCGTTGCCCTGCGCGCTCGTGACATCGAGGATGTTGAAGACGAGCACAGAGTGATAGGCACTGATGGCGCGCCCTGACTCGGTGACGAGCGTGGGGTGAGTGATGTCGTACTTCGTACACATCTCGCCGACGACCTCGACGACGTCGCGGGCGTACTCCTCGATGGAGTAGTTGCACGAGGAGTGGAAATTGGTCTGCGATCCATCGTAGTCCACAGCGAGCCCGCCGCCCATGTCGAGCGTGCCCATGGGCGCACCCTCGCGGATGAGGTCGATGTACATGCGGCAGGCCTCGGTGAGTCCCTCGCGGATGACGGAGATATTCGGGATCTGCGAGCCCTGATGGTAGTGCAGTAGCTTGAGGCAGTGGAGCATGCCTGCCTCTTTGAGCTGGTCGACGACGTCGATGACCTGCGCGGTGTTCAGCCCAAAGACGGACTTGTCGCCTGCGGATTCACTCCAGTTGCCCGAGCCCTTGGCCGCGAGGCGGACGCGGACGCCGAGGTTGGGCTCGATGCCGAGGCGCTTGGCGCGCGCGAGGATGGCGGGCAGCTCGTTGGGCATCTCGAGGATGAGGTAGATATTGATGCCCATGCTCTGAGCCATGAGCGCGAGGTCGATGAACTCATCGTCCTTGTAGCCATTGCACATGAGGAAGGCCTCGGGGTCGGACATGTGGGCGATCGCCCCGATGAGCTCGGGCTTTGAGCCTGCCTCTAGTCCGTAGTGGTAGCGCTTGCCATAGGTGACGATTTCTTCTACGATCTGGCGCTGCTGGTTGACCTTGACGGGGTAGACTCCACGGTAGCATCCTTTGTAATCGGCCTCGGCGATCGCCTTGGCAAAGCTTTCGTTGAGCTCGTCGATGCGCGCGCGGATGAGATCGGGGAAGCGCAGCAGCACGGGGGCATTCGTCCCGCGGTCGGCGAGTCCCTTCATGATGGCGGCGAGGCGTACATCCTTCACCGTGCCGTCGTCATCGCGCAGCTGGACGGTGGCCTCTCCTGTGCGTGAGACATCAAAGAAGCCGTTGCTCCAGTCTTGGACTCCGTAGAGTTCTGCTGAGTCGGCGGCTGTCCAGTTCTTGACCTTGCGGCGGATGGTGTTGGGTTTGCGTGCTGGCATGAGGGGGAAAGGGGGGAGTATAGCGTTGGCTGCTTTATAGCCAATTTTGGTACGAAAGTCAATCAGAACCTGCGTGCCGCTGCTGCTCGACGTCTGCGCGTCAGCAGTCCCGTCAGCGCGAGCAGCGACAGTGTCACGCTGCTGGGCTCGGGGATGAAGCGCACGCGCAGCCCACCGTCATCGAGACGCTCGACGACGTACTGGTCCTGGCTCAGCAGGGAGCCCGCGAGGTAGAAGTCGATATCGTATTGCTGGTCAAAGGTGATTTCCCCCAAGCCATCACTGATGATGAGGTCGAAGTAATGGTCATAACTCGCGCTGCCGATGTGGAGCTGGATGGCGTCGAACTCCAAGGTCGTGTCTGCGGAGAGCACGATATGCTCGGTATCGTTGATCTCGTGCATGTTCGCCCCATTGTAGACGAGGGTGTTCAGATCGGCGCTCACGCTCTGCTGTAGGGTGAGGATGGAGTCGAGGTAGACCGTATCGGCGTTGACGGCGACGGTATTGTTCACCTTCGTATCACCGAGGATGTGGAGATCGCCTAGTGTGCCTATGCTGGTATTGATGCCTGCACTGAGAGTGCCGCCTGTGAACTCGATGCTTCCTTGGTTGACGATGCCGCTTGCATCGGCGAGGTAGTCGGCCGTGGTGTTTACTTTCGCCCCGGTATGGATGGTCAGCGAGCTGTTGATGAAGTGGGCGGCGACATCGGTCGATCCTGAGCCGTCGGAGTGGATATGGGTGAAGCTGCCTAGCTTGAGCCCGCCTGTCTCCACGGTCAGGTCCGTGTCCTCGACTTTCGCGTTGATATAGACGCTGAACTCGCTCGCCGCGTCTCCTTGGATCACGATCTCGCTTGAGTCCTCGCCTTCAATACTATCATTGAGCGTGATAGTGTGAGTACCCGTTGTTTGTAGCGTGACTCGGCTGTCGATGGAGTAGATGGCATTGTAATCGCGAGAGCCCCCCCGAGACGGTCGCGCCTAGGCCGTTCTCTTTTTTGGTGAATGTCGCGCCCCATGTTTCATAATTCCCCGATATCAGCACATCTTTTGTTTGCGCCTTGATATTGAGGTTGGTGAAGTTGCTGAGATACACGGCTCCCCCTGTGACCAGACTACTATCATTGAGCGCTGTGCCTGCGATGTTGCCGATGAGGTCGGAGTCAATGAGGGTGAGCTCCGTGCCGGCTTTCTGATCAAGTAGGCTCAGCGCACCTCCGCGTCCTCCGCCTGCTACGGATTCGCCCTCTGAGAACGCGATGTTGTTTTTCATGTAGCCGGTGATCGTTGCTTTACTTTTATTGGTGAGGGTATCGCTGGTAAAGCCGCTCCTTTGCAGCGCGATCGCACCACCTGCGGCATAGCTGCTGCCCGCGTAGCTGACATTGCCCTCGAAGTCCGCGTTGATGTCGCCGATGGTGCCATCGAGTGAGCGTATGGCACCGCCGCCGCAGCCTCCCGTGGTGCTGCCAGTCTTGTAGGTCGATTGGGCGAAGTTGTGCTTGAACGAGCCCGAGATATCCCCGACGAAGCCTGACCTGCCTATATAGAGCGCGCCACCGTATTCTGCTGAGTTGCCTGTGAAATGACCATGGATATTGCCTGTCCTTGAGGCGGTGCTGATTAAGGTATTGGAGTTTCCTATACAGATAGCACCCCCGCGCGCATATTGGAGTTTGACGTCTGTCTCATTGCCACTGAGAATATTATTTGTGAAGTCAGCATAGATGTCGCCTATTGTGCCGCCGCCTTCGACCATGATAGCACTGCCAGCGGAGCTATGGCCATCGCTGGCTGCCTTCGAGCCGCTGAAGAGGAGGCGATTGTCCTTACTATAGCCCTCGAAGTTCAGCTTCCCGCCATAGGTGATGGCAAACACGGCGCCGCCTTCAAAGGTGCTGCTACTCCCGTCGACTTTATCAGTGAAATTGGTGAACTCCTTCACCCCTGAAACGGTGATCTCAATCGTGTTCGGATTCGTCCTTGTTCCGACAAAATGAAATCCCTGAAATCCACCGCCATCAATGACGGAGTTGTTACCTGTGATCGTGACGTGATCAGGTACATTGTCGCCTTGGTAGACCGTAATATCCTTGTCTAGGGTTGTGGTTCCTTCTTTAGAGTTATATTCGGAAGGGGCTAAAGTCGCAGCGAATGCATGCGGGAATAGCATGAAAATAGGGCATAGTTTCATCTTTTTGTTAGGGTGTTGGGGCGTGCTGATATACTAGTACGGTATGATAACAATGTCAATACGCGAAAAGAAAATATTGGTCATTATTTGTACCGTTTTGAGTTTTGCTTGTTAGTGTATTGGTGTTTTATGCTTAGATTATTGTGTGGTTGATGCTCTCACGGTGACATGATTCCAGCTGCTCGTTTTGTCAACAGATGAGCTCATAGGGCATCGTTCTTAAGACCATGCGCCTTTGGCGCAGGATAGGATCACCCACTAGCATTCCTTGAGATCAAACGCAAAAAGGGGAAGAGTCGACGTGGACTCTTCCCCTTGGGATCTATTGTGTGAGTAGAAAAAATCAGTACTTCGCAACGATAGCCTTCATCTCCTCAAGCTGGGCTTCGATGGACTCGACGAGGGCGATCTGGGTACGGCAGCGATCGAGGTTGTGCTCGGGACGCTTGATCTTGAAGTAGGTATCACCTTCGAGATAGTCGGTGAGGAAGCGCATACCGCATTCCATCGTGAGCAGCTTGCCCGAGAAGGGAAGCAGGCTCTTCTCCAGAGGAGTCAGGAAGCTAGCGGCCTCGCAGTAGCCCTTGGCCAGAGCTTCGAAGTACTCCATGCGCATGGTGACGAGAGATGTGTCCTTCTCATCCTCAGCGGCAGGGGATGTGGAGGTACGGATCATGTCGCCAAAGTCATAGAGAGCGGAGCCGGGCATGGTGGTGTCGAGGTCGATCACGCAGATACCCTCACCCGTCACATCGTCGAGCATGACGTTGTTGAGCTTCGTATCATTGTGCGTCACGCGCATGGGCAGCTCGCCGCTGGCGAGGTAGTTGACCACGAGGTGGCAGTCAGCCTCGCGCTCGAGGAACCAGTTGATCTCCTTTTGCACCGAGGCGGCGCGGCCGAGGGGGTCGGCGGCGAGCGCGTTTTTGAAGTTCTCAAAACGCTTGCTGGTGTTGTGGAAGTCAGGGATGGTGTCAAAGAGAGGCTCACCGGGGAGGTCAGCTGCGAGCTTTTGGAAATTGCCGAATGCCTTCGCCACCTGCACGCACTGATCCGTATTCTCAATCATGTCGTAGGTACGAGCACGTGAGATGAAGGGATAGACACGCCAGATATTGCCATCCTCGTCCTCCACGTAGGGCTTGCCGTCAAGTGCTGGGATGAGGGTGAGTGTGCAGCGATGGGCTTCCTTGCAGCCGCTCTCGGTGAGCGCGCGCAGAGACTCGTCCGTCACGCGCTTGATGTTCTCCATCAGCGGGATGGGCTGCTTGAAGACATTGCTATTGATGCGCTGGAGGATGTAGCGGATACGCAGACCTGCCTGATCGACAAAGATGCAGAACGTGTCATTGATATGACCCGAGCCGTAGGGCTCACCGTGGACGAAGTCCGCACGCAGGTCAAAGCAGGAGGCGATTTTCTTGAGATCGTACATGTGAGATCGTGAGCAGGTCGCAGATTAGACGAGGGAGGCAGGATAGACACCTGTCTCAACGAGCTTGACGATGCTCTCGACGACGGCGGGCTTGTCGCTGGGGTAGGTGACGCCGAGCCATGTAGCGCTCGTCTCAATCACGCGGCACTCAGCTGTACCATTGTGGATGAGCTCGTCGACGACCGTGGGGATGAAGCACTCGCTCTTGAGCTCCGTGCCGTGGGCGGCGAGGAAGCTGACGAAGTGGTCTTCGATCTGCTGGATGTAGCTGGCGGGGAAGCACCAGAAGTTCATGGATACAAGCTCCTCGGGGTTGACGGGGAGACGCTCGCCCTTGAGATTGTTGCCACGGCAGACGCCGTCTTCTTCCACCTTGATTTCGGTGTACTCTTCTGCACTGTCGAGGAAGCCCTCTTTGATGCCGCAGATACCGCGGTTCACGTCACCGTGATCGCTGAGCGTATTCTTGAGAGGGTAGCCGATCATGGCGTACTTGCTCTTGCAGCTGCAAGCGCAGACGGGAGTGGTGAGGAACTCGGCAGCCTTCACAAAGGCATCAGCACCGTAGAAGTCATCCGCATTGACGACAGCAAAGGGAGTGTCGACCACGTTGCGAGCGGCGCGTAGGGCGTGAGCAGTGCCCCAGGGCTTCACACGACCCTCGGGGACGCTGTATCCCTCGGGGAGATCGTCGAGGGACTGGAAGGCGTAGTCCACCTCAATCTTGTCCGCGAAGCGGGCACCGACTTGGGACTTGAAGGCTTCTTCGAAGTCCTTGCGGATGATGAAGACGACTTTGCCAAATCCCGCGCGGATGGCGTCGAATACGGAATAGTCGAGGATGACCTCACCATTAGGACCCATGGGGTCGAGCTGCTTGAGACCGCCGTAGCGGCTGCCCATACCTGCTGCGAGAACAAGAAGTGTTGGTTTCATA